>CAZZNC010000001.1:0-29965 GCA_964655405.1 uncultured Anaerolineaceae bacterium
GATTTGCGCAAGTGCATCGGTTGCCAATACTGTGTGTATGCTTGCCAGGCGGTCAACGACGTGCCCGACGATATGCGTTGGAACGTGTACCTGCCGGAACAAACCGAAACGGGCGAAAAATTCCACATGACACGCCCCTGTTTGCACTGCCAGGACGCGCCGTGTGTTTCGGTATGTCCGGTGGGGGCGACTTTTGTGCGCGACGACGGCTTGGTGGTCATGGACTACGACCGCTGCATTGGCTGCCGGTATTGCCAAGTGGCCTGCCCGTATGGCGCACGGAGCTTCAACTGGGAAAAGCGTACCGAGCATAGCCCTTACACGCCGGAATGGGGCGAGCACGAAGTCGAGATGCGCCCGCGCGGTGTGGCGGAAAAATGCACCTTCTGCATCCATCGCATTGATCGCGGACTGGCTCAAGGGCTTGTTCCCGGGGAAGACCGCGCGGCCACGCCTGCGTGTGTCAACATCTGCCCTGTGGAAGCGCGTATCTTCGGCGACCTGAACAACCCCGAAAGCAAAGTCGCCAAGGCTATCGCCGAACTTCCTACCTTCCGGCTGCGTGAAGACCTCGGGACCGAGCCGAGCGTGTACTATATTCCACCGGAGGGGATGGCGATATGATGGCAAAGGTACGGCGATTTGCACAAGAAAAGCCCGCCCTGACGGCATGGCTCGTTTTCTTGGTGGTGCTTCTGGTCATCGGGGTGATCGCAGGCATTCAGGTGTTTTGGCGCGGCCTGATCACGACCAACTTGCACAACAGCGTCCCCTGGGGGCTGTGGATCACCATAGACCTTTCGGCTATTGCGTTGGGCGCGGGGGCCTTTTCGCTCTCCACCATCGTCTACATCTTCCGTGTCAAGTCCTTTCAGCGCATCGCACGCATCGCTGTTTTTACCGGCTTTGTAGGCTACACGTCCGCGATGTTGGCGTTGCTGATGGACATCGGGCGGCCTGACCGTTTCTGGCATCCGGTGGTGTACTGGAATGTGCACTCGGTGCTGTGGGAAATCACGATGTGCGTGATTTTCTATTCCAGCGTGTTGATCTTCGAACTTTCGCCTTCCATTCTGGAAAGCGACTTGGTGGTCAAACACATGGGCCTCAAATGGGCGCCTAAGCTGGCACATCTCATGCACCGTTTTACGCCGGTGGTTTCTGTCATCGGCTTGGGGCTTTCGCTGTTGCACCAATCGTCGCTGGGCGCGACTTACGGCGTGCTGGTGGCTCATCCGATCTGGTTCAAGCCCACTTTGCCGGTGATGTTCATCCTTTCGGCAGTTGCGGCGGGAGCCACGTTGACGCTGGGCGTGACGGTGCTTTATGAAAACATCCTGCGTCAGCGTCAGATCTCCACGCGCCTGCGCAACCAAGTTGCCATGTTCTCCGGCTTGATGATGTTGGCGTATCTGTATCTGAAGCTGTGGGACTATCTGGCGACTTCGTACTACAGTCACCTGCCTTCGCGCATCACAGAGCAGAACTTGCTGGGATCGATCACACCCTACGGTGTGACGTTCTGGTGGATCGAAGTCATCGTCGGCGCGCTTGTGCCTGCTACCATCTTGCTCACGCCGCGTTTGCGCCGTCAAGATGTGTGGGTGGTGTTGGCGGCGTTGCTTGCCATCATCGGCATCATCACCAACCGTTGGAACGTGACGCTTTCCGGCCTCATCGTGCCGATGGACTGGTCACCAGGGGCTGCCGATTTGTTTCCGGTGCAGAAGTACGTCCCCTCGCTGATCGAATGGGGCGTGGGGCTAGGCGTACTGGGATACGCCCTGATGATGTTTACGGTGGGGTTGGGGTTGCTGCCGATTTTCCCGAACAAGGAACACGCGGAGCATTAACGCCAACTTTCGCAGCGTAAGACCGAGCAGGGGCGCACTGTTCAACGTGCGCCCCTTTGTGTTGCCTTTAGGGGGTATGCTGTCTCGGCAAGTTCGGCTGCGTGGTGCGCTTGGTGTCATGTGCAATCGCTTTGGAAACGAGCGGCAGGGCCACGGTAAAGGTCGTGCCGTGCTTTACTTCGCTGGTGACGGTGATCCGTCCGTTGTGGGCGTCTACGATCCACTTGGCAATGGCAAGCCCCAAACCTGTCCCGCCCGCTGCGCGCGAACGGGCTTTGTCCACGCGGTAGAAACGGTCGAAGATGTGGGCCAGGTGCTCGGGTGCAATGCCTATGCCTGTGTCGGCCACGCGCACGTAAGCCCAGCCGTTTTCGCGCGCCAATGAAAGTGTCACCGTGCCGTCTGCGGGCGTATACTTGACGCCGTTGGTTACCAAATTCAGCAAAAGCTGCTTGAGCCGATCCGCGTCGCCGAGTACGTGCACTTGATCCAGTTGCCCCAGCGTCACCTGCACGCTGTCGCTGAGCATACGCGCTTGGTTGTACACTTCCAACACCAACGTATCCAGCGAAACGATCTTTTTGTCGAGCGCCAGGCGTCCCGCGTCCGCCTTTGCCAGCAACAGCAGATCGTCCACCAAACGAGACATGCGCCGCGCTTCACCCTCGATAGCCTGCATGGCTTCTTCGTTGTAACCGTAGCGCCGCACCAAGTCCACATTGCCGCGAATGATGGTGAGCGGCGTGCGCATCTCGTGGGAAACGTCCGCCACAAAACGGCGCTGCGCGTTGAAGAGCCGTTCGAGCCGCTCCAGCGTTTTGTTGAAAACGCGCGTCAGTTGTCCAAGTTCGTCCGGTGGCCCGTTGTAAGGAATGCGACGGCTGAGGTCGTCGGCGGCGGTAATCTTGCGGGCGGTTTGGGCGATCACGTCAATCGGGTACAGCGCGCGGCGGGTCAGATAGTCGCCCAGCACAAGCGCCGCCAGCAACGTTCCTGCCCCGCCAATGACCATGATGCGCAGCAGGCGGTCAATGGCCGCGTCCACCGTGTTCAGCGAGCTGGCGACCTGGATATAGCCCCATACTTGTCCGTTGAGCGTCAGCGGGCGGGTGACAACGCGCAGATGATGCCCTTTGATCAAGCAATCGCGGCGTACTTCTGCTCTGACACCCAGCGCCAGCGGGTCGAGCGCCCCGCTGTAGCCCACGCCCAGCAGATTCCACGAAAAATCGTGCAAATACAGCCGTTCGATGGCCGGATCATAGAGCCAGATTTGTACGAACAAGCCCGGGGCGTCCAAACTGTTGACCTGGAGCACCGAAAATTCGCGGATCAACTCGCTGACCGGAGGATTGCCCCCGACGGTCGGTAGCGCACTGATCACGCCTTCCGCCTGGATGTCTTCCGCTGCTTTTTGCAAAGAAGCGTCCACCTGGCGGCGCAGCGTCCAGTTCAGCACGCTTAACGTGGCGACGCTGAAAACGAGCATGGCAATAGCCAACAAGCTGGCATAAAGCAGAGTGAGGCGTACTCGGATGGTCATAGAGCGGGTGAACCGTTGATCTCACTGAGGCCCTGGCGCAACCGTCGGCGTCAGGGCGCGAACCATGTTTTCATCCTAACACCGGAACATTAGTAGCATGTGAGAAGCTGCGGCCTTGGGCTTGTTGGGACTAATTGTCCGGTTCGCGCAGCACATAGCCTACGCCACGCACCGTGTGGAGCAGGCGGGGTTCGCCACCCTCTTCGGTCTTCTGACGCAAATAGCGCACGTAAACCTCGATGATGTTGCTTTCCCCGCCGAAGTCGTAGCCCCAGACGCGGTCGAAAATGGTTTCGCGCGTCAACACATGGCGCGGGTTGCGCATGAAAAGTTCCAGCAGCTCATATTCTTTGGCGGTCAGGTCAATGTAACGCTCACCGCGACGGGCGCGATGTGTGCCCGTGTCCAATTCCAAATCGGCAAAACGCAGCACCTCCGGTTCGGAGTGTGGCTGTGCGCGGCGGAACAATGCCCGAATGCGTGCCAAGAGTTCTTCGAAGTCAAACGGCTTGACCAAATAGTCGTCCGCGCCGCTATCCAGCCCTTGCACGCGGTCTTGCACCTCGTCTTTGGCCGTCAACATCAGGATGGGCACGTCACCGGCAGCGCGCAGACGGCGGCATACTTCCAGTCCGTCAATTCCCGGCAGCATCCAATCCAAGATCACCAGGTCCGGCGGTTGTTCGCGTGCCATGTGTAGCCCGCTGTGTCCGTCCTTAGCCACGTCTACGCGGTAACCTTCGTAGATCAAGCCGCGTTTGAGCAATTGGGCAATGCGTTCTTCGTCTTCGATGACCAAAATCCGCTTGGACATACGCGGTTCGTCCCTTCTTGTTTGCGATGTATTCTTAATGTCCCCAGCGCAGCATGTGTACATTCTCCTGTGCAAAACCACCCGCAATCTGCACGGTTTGCTCGGCGGTAATTACGGTCAGCGTGCCGGAAACGCTGCCGCCTTCCGGTGGTTGTGCGGGGTGGCGCAACACGGCGAGCGCCGGCAGGCCATCGGCGGCGGGCGGCGAAAGTCGCGCCGTCTTTGCGCCCCGATTGGCGTCCACAAAGCCGCCCAGCGGCAACGTTTTCTCCGGCGTGGCGAGTGTGGGCGTGTGCAATACCTGTGCATAAGCCGGGCCGGTGAAGACCATTGCTCCGGCGAGCATATAAAGGCCCGTTTGCGGCGTATAGTGCACGTCGTAGACGGCGTAGCTGTTGAGCAATGGGGTGAGCCGCTCGCTTTCCGGCGCGTTGAGCGTTACCAGATAGAACGCTGGCTCGTCAAAATATACATTCCAGCTCCATGACCAGGCCAGCAAGTGTGTTTCGTCCGCCCAACGCACCGCCATTGCCGGTAGTTCCAGTGTGCGTGGCGTACCGCTGCGCATATCGTAAACGAGCCATTGGACGCTTTCCCACAAACCGACGGTGACTAGTAACTGTGAGCCGTCCGGACTCCAACAGGGCGTATGGTAGCGGCGCACCGCGCTCGGCGCGGGATTTTCCCCCGTGCCCTGGTTGGCGAAAAGCAGCGTCGGGGGGGCGCTGCCGTCGAGCAGCGCCAGCCACAAGCCCATGCTGTCCGCGTAGGCCACATACTTGCCGTTCGGTTGCCAGGCAGGGCCGACCATTTCGTCATGGATGGGATCGCGCAACGTGACGGGCAACGCGCGATCCGTGCCGCTGGCAATGTCCAGGATGTGGACGGATGCGCTGCCATCCGGCGCATCGGCGATATAGGCGATCTGTGCTCCGTCTGCGCTGAGCGTATAGCTCCAGATTTGCCGTTGCGGGTCGCGGACGAGCGCGTAGGCAGCCCCGCCGTCACGCGGAAGACGCCACAGTGCCCCGTCCGCCAAAAAGAACAGGTCGGCGGGCAACGGCAGTCCCTGCACACTCGGTGGTGGCGGCGGCCCCCAATCAAAAGCCCGCGCGCCCGCCGTGTTGGGAATCAGTGCTCCGTCATAAACGACACCCTGCGCACTTAAGTAGGCTGGGAAGGCCGGTTGAGGCCGTGCGGGCGCGTTGGGCGCGGTGGATAGCGTCACCTGCGCGCCCTGGTGCGTGATGCGTGTGACGTGGCCCGCTTCGTCGCTGGCAAGCAGCGTGACATCGTCTGCCCAATACAGCTCCCCCCAGGCCCCGCGTACCGTCGTTTCGGCGCTTTCCGGCGCCACCAGCGAGCGGATGCGCACGCCTTCGCCCGCCACGATGTAGGCAACGGCATCCCCTTTGGGCGACCAAGCTATCGTCTGGCGAGGGCTGCCGGTGGGCGGCGTTTCCCTGTCCGATGTGAGCATTTGTCCGCGCCCGTCGTTCGGGTTGGTGACGATCACGCGCCCTTCGTCAAGCGTGCGATAAACCAGCCATTCCCCATCCGGCGCGATGTCGAAATCCGCAATGGGTTGGTTGGGGTCAGAAATGGGGAGCACTCGGCCCTGGTTCGGTTCGATTTCCACCAATTGATGGTCGCTGGTGAGGATATACAGCGGCGCGGGAAGTGGAAAAGGCGGGGAAAGTTGGACGGGTGCGGCGGCAGAAACTTTCACAGCTCCCCACAAACTCAACACCAGCGTAACGCGCAGCAACAACGCAAGTCGATAATGGCGCATCATGCAATCTCCGGTAACGCACTTGGGATACAACGGTCGCTCGCAGTATAGCAAGTTTTGTCCCTGCGTGCCGATGTGAGGGAAGCGCGAAGGCAACGAAAATGTGCATTTTGGACGGCACATTGCTAGACTTGCGCTAAAGAATGGCTACCGACGGGAGCACAAAGCATGGCAAAGCGAATTCCCAAGACCTCTTTACCCAAACTCCGACATGGAGCAGAGCCTTTTTTGTTGGAAGGGGGAGACGTTGGTGCGGTGTGTGTGCACGGCTTCACCGCCTCGCCGGAAGAAATGCGCTGGATGGGCGAATACCTCAACGAACGGGGACTTACCGTTTACGGGCCGCGCATGGCTGGTCATGGCACCAGTCCGGATATGATGCGCCGCCAACATTGGATGACGTGGTACGAAGACGTGTTGGACGGCATCGCGTTGGTGCGTGCACGTTGCCGCAAAGTGTACATGGTTGGGCTTTCAATGGGCGGTTTGCTGAGCTTGCGCGTTGCGGCTGAAGGTTTGGTTGATGGGGCTGCAATCCTTGCAGCACCGCTTTATGTCAAAGAGCCGTTGCTCCCCTTTGCACGCTGGGTCAAATATTTCAAGCGCTACATCTTTATCGAAATGGCCGACTTGGACGAGCGCGTGCGTGAAACTCAGCGCCAAAAGGGACGTGAGGATTACGGGCGCGTGGCCTACGATGATGTGCGTCCCTCTGCTGCCGCCGCGCAGCTTTACGCGCTGATGCAAGATGTCAAACAGCATTTGGCAGAAGTCCGCGTGCCGTTGTTGCTGGTGTACTCCAAAGCTGATGCCACCGTGCCGCTGGGCAACATGCGTCAGGTGGCCGAAGGCGTGAGCAGTACGGACGTGACCCAAATTGTGCTGGAACGCAGCGACCATGTGTTGACACAGGACGTTGAGCACGAATTGGTCTATCAGCACGTGTGGAACTTCATTTCTGCACACATGGAGGCATAAGCGCCGCGATGCGACAGTTGTGGCGAGATCTGGGCCGCGATACGCGCCTGATGATGCTTTCGTACCTGTTGTGGGGCATCGCCGAAGGGCTGTGGATGGTTTTGCTGCCCCTCTATCTGAAGTTCCTGGGTGCTACGCCTGGTCAAGGGGGATTCGTGATCGGGTTGTGGGGAGCGGGGCGCTTGTTTGTCATCCTGCCGGCGGGGTGGCTGGGTGACCGCATCGGGGCGCGGCGTGTGATGCTCCCCGGCTGGTACGCGGGGTTAATCGGCGTAGTCGGGTTGGCGTTGGCGCCGGATTGGCGTTGGACGATCCCCGCTATGCTGATGTATGGCGTTTCGGCTTCTGTGATCCCCGTCACCAATTTGTACATGGTGCAAGCGGGGCAACATGATCCCACGCGCCTCCCGACGTTGCCGGTCAGCACCTCGCTCACGTTGCTATGGGCATCTTACACGGCGGGAGTTGTGCTCACGCCGAGCCTGGGCGGCTGGCTGGGGGATCATCTTGGCTTGCGCGCCGTTTACGGGATCAGCACGTTTTGGCTGCTGCTGAGCACGTTGGCCGTGATGAGCGCCCATCACTATCCGGTTTCCGAGTTGCCCGCACACGGTTACGCCCCGCAACGCATCTTGCGGCAACCCGGGGTGTTGGTGGCGCTGGGGCTGCTGACACTGGGCTTCACCGCGCTTTTGATCGGTCAGCCGCTGGCTTCCCAATACCTGGAAGAAGTACGCGGATTTTCTCGTACCACCATTGGCATCTTCGGCTCGTTGACCGCACTGGGCACGACGATTTTTAGTGTGCTTTTGGGGCGCTTGCGTCCTTGGGTGGGGTTGTATATCAGCTTGTCGGTAGCCGGAATATCCTTTTTGTTCTTTATCGCCAGCGGCGCATTGCCGTTCGTGGCGCTGACGGTTTTCTTGCTTGGCGCGCACTACGCTGCGCGTCCGTTGGCTTCTGCCATCATCTCGCCATTGGTGGAAGAGCATCAACGCGGGATGGCCTTTGCGCTCGTCGAAATGCTTGTCGGGCTGGCCGCCACCGGTGGCCCGACCGCCGCCGGTTTCCTTTACGCGCGTGATCCACACAATCCTTTTGTGGTGGGGGCGTTGGGTGTGGCGTTGACATTGATGCTGGGAGTGCCCGTGTTGCGTGGAGAACACCGTGCCAACCGTAACGCAGCGTTCTCCGGTGCGTATAGAGAAGCAGAGCGCGCCAGTTGAACACGCGCCCTTTGAGGAGGAAACCATGACCCAACCTAAGCCCAAACGTAAACGCTCCGACCCGCCGTCCAATCCTGACTTGGTGACGCAGCTTTTGCGCCAATTGGTGTTGGTGTGGCGGCTGCTGTGGGATCGACGGGTGAGCTGGAAAAGCAAACTCATTCCACTGGGGATTTTGGTCTATGTCATTTCCCCGCTAGACTTTCTGCCGGATGTGCTTTTCCCTATCGGCATGGCGGATGATTTGGGCGTGCTTGTCTTTGGGTTGCAGTTTTTCATTCAGAGCGCCCCGCCGGATGTGGTGGAAGAGCTGCGCATCGGCGGGAAAAAGTCCGCCCCGCACATTATCGAAGGTGAATACTCTATCCAAGAAGCGCCCCGTCCCCCAGAACACCCCACCGACCGCCGCTAGAGCGCTGAAAAAGGGAGTGACTGTATGTTGATCGGTGTCCTTTCCGACACGCACAACGACGCGCACAACACGCAGATCGCGCTGCGGACTTTCCGTGAACGGGGCGTGACGCGCCTCATCCATTGCGGCGACATCACCACGCCGGAGACCGTCTACCTTTTTGGCGGATGGAACATCGTTTTTGTGTGGGGAAACGGCGACCACAACAAAGACGCGCTGATTGCCGCTGCGCGGGCCATCGGCGCGCCGGTGCCGCAATTCGTGCACACGCTGGAAGTGGACGGGGTCAAGATCGCCGCGACGCATGGACATAAGCACAACGTGCTGGCGAACTTAATCGCCGAGGGCAAGTATGCTTACGTGTGTCATGGGCACACGCATTTACGCAAAGACGAGCTGCGCCCACCTTTCGGCGTACACGTGATCAACCCGGGGGCGTTGGGCGGTGTCAAACTGCAAGCCCGCTCGGTTTGCGTTTTGGATACCGACACCGATCAGGTGGACTTTGTCGAGTTCGCAAACCTGTGAACGGGCGGCGCGCCTAACCGCGCTTCGTTTATTGGCTGGCGGCGCGCTGATGGTAGCTTTGCACCTCTTCCAGCGCTGCCAGTGTATCTTGCAACGATGTAACCTCATCGTGGATTTCGCTTTGCAAACGGCGCGTGCGCGCGCTATCCACGTCTTTGGCGTCCAAAAGCTGCACCTGAGTATAGACCGTTCCCAGCGCCGAAAGCGTGTGGTCGAGTTGAATGTCCGCGCGCTTGAGGTTGTTTTCCAGCGCTTGCAAATTGGCAAGTTGTGCCTCGATGGTGCGGATGGTTTCTTCGAGTTCGGCGCGCACGGCGTCGTCGGCCTCACTGCGCAGCCGACGTTGCAGGCGTTGTAACTCGTAAGGCACCATACGCCGATCACGGACGAGCACGCGGTTGGCTTCGGCTTCGTCCAAGCGGCGCGCCAAGTGGTAGATATGCGCGATCCAGTCGTTGACCTCGTCCGCCGTCGTTTCAATGCTACGACGCATTGCGCCTCTGTGTCGGCGCGCAGCCTCGCGGATCAGTCGCTGATATTCCAGCGCGCGCTTGAGCCTTTCGCGGGCGGTGGGGTTGTGGATGTCGTCCGGGTCGAAGCGTTCGCTGAGCATCGTGCTCACGGCACGCTGTGCCGCTTGCGGATCGGTGATCGTAGCGCCGAGGTAGAGCGCTTCGGCCACCGCCCCCAACACGAGCCAATAGCCACTTTGCCACCAGGCTGCCGGTTGGTATCCCAGGCCGAAGAAAAGCAACGTCAACGCGATGATCAACGCGCTTTCCACGCTGAAGAAGGCGTTTTTGAGGATGGCGCGCCAGGCTTGCTGCCGCATATCGTCGTGCATCGCCCGTCCTGTTCCTGCGTCGTGCTCCAAAAATTGAGCGCAGAGATGCGCTGCTGCATCCAGAGCCACGCGCCCTGTACCATGCAGCAACGCCTTTCGCGCTCTTGCCGTTCGCGTTACTCTTCGGTGGCACTTTCACTACTGGCGGCGCTGGCACTTTCTTCTTCCGTGCCGCTGACCTCGGCGTCGCTCAGTCCCAAGCGTTGGCGGCGCTCTTCGAGCTGCATCTCGATCTCCGATGTGCCGATCACTTGGTCGATTTGGTCGCTGACGCTCGTCGTCGCCATTTCCAAACGGGCTTCTTCGCGGTCCAAGCGTGCGCGAATCTGTTCGCCCAGTTGCCGCACGTCTTCATCGCCCATGCCGACCAGGTCGTCCAGCCCCTTGATGGTGCGGGTGGTGATCGCCTTGGCCTCGATCAGTTCCATCAGCGCCTGGAGGTGCTCGCGTTCCTGGCGGATGGTGGTCAGCTTGGCTTCCAAGCGCAACTTGGCGTCCAACATGCGGCGATATTCTTGCTCTTGGGACTGCCACTGTTCGTAGTATTCTTGGGCAAGCTGTTGTTTTTGGTTCAGCTCGGCTTGGGCAGCCTTTGCCAAGTCGGTTTTGCCGCGCACGAGCAACGTATCAATGTCACGGTCGAGCTTTTCGGCAGCAGCGGCGAATTCCTCATACTTACGCCGTAACGTCTTCACCGTGCCCCCCACCGTTGCGGCGGAATCGTCCAATGCTTCGAGGTTGCGTTCCGCCTGGCGAATGTATTCGTCCATGACCTTGACGGAATTGGCTTCCAGCGCGGAATCTACCAGGGCATGTATATTTGCCGAAAGAAGCGTCTGGATTTTCTGTAACAATGATGCCATGTTTGCAGCTTACCTCCTGCCTATTGAATGAACCGCGCAAGCGCGCATGTCGTGCGCGGCACGGGTTCGGTGCTTCATGATCCTAACACAAGTGGAGAGCGTGTGACGATGCCACGGCCTGGCACAAAACCCGCGTGCGGAAAGACGGTCACCCCTGCTCCTCGGCGCTCGCAATCGGGAGGTGAATGGTGAACGTGCTGCCTTCCCCGACCGTGCTTTCTACCGACACGTGCCCGTCGTGCAATTGCACCACGCCTTTGACAATGGCTAACCCCGCTCCCGCGCCCTGGTCTTCGTAAATCTCGCGGTCAATTTGGTAAAAGCTCTTGAAGATGCGTTCCCGTTCTGCTTCCGGAATCCCGCGCCCTTGATCCATGACGCTGAAGCACACTTCGTCCCCTTCTTGATACGCACGGAGTGTGATGGTGGTTTCTGGCTGCTCGGTAAATTTAACGGCGTTGTCTACCAAACACTCGACGGCAGTGGTCAGATACTCGCTGTCGGCCACGATAGGCGGCAGGTCGTCTTCGATTTGTACCTCCAGCGCGGCTTGTTTTTCCCGCGCCTGGTCACGGTACTGGCTGGCAACGACGTGCAAAACCGCCGCATAGTTGGAAAACAGCTCGCGTCGCCAAGAAAACGTGTCGCGGGCTTCTCCGGTTTCCAGCTCGGCCAGCAAAATGAAATTTTCGACCAGGCGGCGCAAACGGTTGGCGCCAGCGTTGATGCCGTGCAAGAAAGTGCGCATGTCGCTCACTTGCAAATCTTCAGGGTCGCGCTCCAACAGGTCGCCGTAGTCGCGGTTGAGCATGTCAGAATACGCAACAACATAAGTGAGAGGGGTGCGCATTTCGTGGTTGATGATGGTGAGCACTTTGCGTTTGATTTCCGCCATCTGTCCTTCGAAGTATTGCCCCACTTCGCGGATGCGGCGCAACTTGGCGTCCACGATGGTCAGCAATTCCTGTGCTTCGAAAGGTTTGACGATATAGTCGTCCGACCCCATGCCCTTTCCCAACATCACGTCGTCGCGTTCGCCTTTGGCGGTCAGGAAAATAAACGGGATTTTGACCCAGGCAGGGTTGGCGCGCACGGCCTGGAAAAACTCGTAGCCGTCCATGCGAGGCATCATAATATCGGAAAGGATCAGGTCTGGGGGGGCCGCTTGCTGCTGCAAAAGCTCTAAAGCGACCTGCCCGTCCGCCGATGTCCACACGTCGTAGCCGTGTATTTCTAGAATCTCACGGAGGCCTTCCAATAAGTGCAGATCATCTTCAACAATTAGGATGGTTCCTTTACCGCTCATCTACATCACCTCTATGGGCCATTTGTGTGCCTTGTTCGATCATGGGGGGCTGCAACGGAAGCCAGATGCGGAAGGTGCTGCCGACGTTTTTTTTGCTTTCGACCTCGATACGTCCTCCGTGCAGCTCGACGATCTCCTTGACAATAGCCAGTCCCAACCCCGTCCCCGCGATATTCGGACTGACATTGGAGCCTCGGTAGAAGCGTTCGAAGATGGATGGTAGCTCTTGTTCAGGAATGCCAATTCCATCGTCTACTACCTCAATAATAACCCATTCTGGCTCGTTTGCATCCGACGGGGCGATGCGGCTACGCACGACAATTTGGGCCCCTTCTAGGGTATAGCTCAGCGCATTGCTCACCAGGTTGGTCAGCGCCCGCACAATCTGGTCGGGATCGCCGGTATAGGGGGGCAAGGCGTCGGCAGGGCGTTCATGGTGCAACGATTTACCTTCAGAGAAGGCACGCGCTTGGTTATCTTGGATGACCGTGTCAACGAGTGTCAGCAAGTCGAACCCTACGCGCGTTTGGGAGCGTTCGGCGTCTTTTTCGCGCGCCAGGCGCGAAATTTGCAACAAATTGGTAATCAACCGTTCCAGGCGCTCTACCTCGCGGTGCATCACGCCTAAATATTTGGCGCGGCGCTCTGGGCGCCCTTGTTCCAACAGCGCCATATAGAGCTTGAGATTAGCCAGCGGGGTGCGCAGCTCGTGGGAAACGTTGGTGACGAACATATCTTTCATGCGGTCGAGTTCGCGTAACCGCGAGATGTCACGCATGACTACCACCACACCCAAGGTATGGTCGCCTTCAACCACACGCGCGGCTTTTGCCTGGAGCGTTACCGCTCCCAGCTCCAGCATCTCGGTGGTGGCGGGGGCTTCGTGAGTTTCACGTAACAAAGGCATGACCATTTCGCGCACGCGCGTTCCCAAGTCCATCTCCAAATCGTGCGCATCGAAAAGTCTGCGCGCTGCCGGATTGGTCAACATGACTTGCCCTTTTAAGTCAAAGACAATGACAGCGTCGGCCACCGAACGCAAAATGGCTTCGGTGCGTTCTTGTTGGAGCCGAATTTCGGTGGTGCGTTGCACCACGCGCTCTTCGAGCACAACCGTCTGTTGGCGTACCGTTTCGTACAGCCTTGCGTTGGAAAGCGAAATGGCGATTTGAGCCGCCAATGGTTTGAGCGCTTCTTCGTCGTCTGAAGCCACGCTGCCGTCCCCGTTCCTGGCAACCAGGAGCACGCCGGTCACTTCATCCGCGATGATGAGAGGCAAGGCCAGTGCGCAAAAGCAACGGTCTTGCCCTTCGGTTTCTGCTGTGGAAATAGGAACGGCGGAGGGCACATTGTCGCGCACAGGGGCAGCGTCTTTGCGGGCTTGCATAGCCAACTGTACGAAAGATGCGTGCAGGGCGTTTGGTTTTTGTACCTCTCCGTGGCAGAAAAAGGTGCGCACCGACAGGTGCTTGGATGTGCTGCTTAGCAATGCCACGATGTCATAGTGCAAGCGCGAGGAAAGCATTTGGGCAATGCCTTCCTCCAAGTGCGGCAGATTCAGCAGCACCGTAGTATAACGGCTCAATTCGTTGACCAAGCGGAGTTGTTCCAGACGGTGGCGCACTTCGTTGAACAGTGTCGCGTTTTGAAGGGTCAAGGCGGCTTGTACGCCCAACACCCCGACTTGTTCCAGCACCCAATCTTCGAAGGCGTCGGCTCGTTCGGTGTCAATGAGCAACAATGTGCCGACCAACACGTCGGCCTTCAGCAATGGAACGGCCAGCGCAGCTTGGGCGTGCACGTGCGTTGTGAAAAAGTCTGGCAAGACGTCGGCTTGCTCCACTTGGTTGACATAGCGGGGACGCCATTCACGGAGTACCTGCGCAGGCAACCAATGGTCGTTTTTCAAATCAATGGCATGGCCTATAAAACGTTTGGCTTCCGGCCCGTGTGCCGCAGCGCCAACAAGCTGTTGATCTTCCAAAAGCCAGATGTACGCTCCTTGCACGCCCAAAACTGCCGCGCTTTCTTGGCAGAGCAACTGCAAGATGGTTTCACGGTTCAGCTGGGCGCTGATTGCCAGCCCCACACGGCTGAGGTCGGCGGAAAGCGCGGCACGACTGGTTGTGGCCTCGAAGAGAATTGCATTGTCCATCACCACGCCGAGCTGTGGCCCGATGCTTTTCAGCCATTCGTGCAATGTGGTCGCTTCCTTTTCGCTGGGCGGGGCCAGTACACTCAGCAGGCCAACCGTTGCTCCATGAGAAAGCAGCGGCACGCTGAGGAACGTCAGCGTGTCGTCAGATGGCAATACGAGTGGCGGTAAATGCAGCGTTTCCACATCGTCTACCGGCACATGAGACAGCAACTCGACCGCTTCGGTGGACAAGCCTTCGGCTACACGCAGGCGCAAATAACGTTCTGTGGATACGTACTGGTGGATAATCCCTCCGGCCAACCCCAGGGTTTCCAGTACGCGCATCAGCGACACACGCAGCACGTCGTCTCGGGCTGAAAGTGCCTCGTTGCTGGCCGCTAAAATGGTGTTGAGCGCGGTCAACACCTGGTTTTGGCGGGTAGACTCATCCAATAAGCGGAAATTGTCCAACACTGCCGCAATCTGATTGGCAAAGACGCGCACCATCTGGAACTCTTCTTGCGAAAAGCCGTTGGGACGCAAGCTGTGAACGCCCAACGCGCCAATAACCCTGTTGCGCACCACCAACGGCACGCCAATCCAACTGCGTGTTTCCGGCGTTCCCGGAGAAGTGATCCAACGCGGTTCTTGGCGCGTGTCGCGGAGCAGCATGGCGCGCTGATGGAGCAAAGTTTCCTTGAGCAGCGGGCGGTCTTCTAGTTCCAAGTTTGGAGAGAACGATGGTGTGGAATTGCAGGGATAGTTTACCGGAGAGAGCCACACGCCGCGCTCCATATCTACCAGCCCGATATAAGCGCGGTGGAATTCCAATACTTGCGAAAGGTGTTCCAATGACGTTTGGAGTGCGTTGGACAGGTCGGAGCTGGTGGTCAGCGCATACGAAGCGTGGGAAAGAAACTCCGCGTGGCGTCGGCGTTCTTGCTCGGATTCAAGCAGGCGCACGTTTTCAACGGCAATAGCGGCTTGGTCGGCGAAGGCAAGGGAAAGTTCCAAGTGGGTTTCGGTGAAGAAATGAGGCCGGTGGTGCACGATGCTCAAACAGCCCAAAACATGCCCGCGAAAGCTCAACGGGACGCCCATCCACGAACCATACGAGCGCCCGTCGCTTTTCCAAAGTGGATCTGCGTTGGTGTTGCGCACAAGTTGCGGCGTGTTGCTTTGGAAGATGCGTTGTAAATAGACGTAATCGTCAATGTGCACAGATTGTTTGCGCCAGTTGTCCAAGGATTGCGGGCCGGGGTCCAAAAAGCCTTCGAAAGCATATACCCCCAACACGCCTGGCGCCGTTTCCAAAAGCACGGACGCACGGTCGTAGGGAACAATCTTGTGAAGCTGTGCTAACAAGGCTTGGAGCGTGTCGTGCAAAGTGTGGGTGGTGAGCAAACTTGCCAGCACGCTGAGCGTTTCAGTGGTGATATGAGAACGCGGCACAATGGAGGTGCGAAGCACCAGTGCCGTGAGCGCTACAACCAGCAGCGTTGTTCCCAACGCGGCAAGGGCAATGCCTGTGCTTTCGTTCAGACGCGGCACGGTCAATAGCGCCAGCAACCCAAGCCAACTGGCAACGAGCAGCGCCAACACATGTTGCCACACGGCGCGGCGTTGCCACAACGCCATTCCCAAGATGAGGGTGGCTGGTGCCAACAGCGCTGTAGAAAGCAACAGAAGTTCGCCAAAGCTGCGCACTGTCGAAATGAGCCAAGTGTCGCTCGGAAACCATACGTTCACAAAAAAGCTGCTGCGCACAAAGGCAACGAACAACACCAACAACGCGGGGGCAAGCCCTAACGTGATGCCAATTGCTTGGGTCAAGGAAGATTGAAAACAGCCACTGAAATACAGGCCGACCAAGACCAACGGCAGCCAGACCACCACGCCCCAGCCGATGAACAGCGTGAGCACTCTTTCGGCAACACACATCGTCACGGCATCAAAGGTCGTTCCAAGTACGAGATAGGCAGCGGTGACCAGCGCCGCATTGAACACATAAAATGCCAGCGAAATATAAGCAAAGCCAGAGGGTTGGCGGCGCAAAATAGACACTGCCAGCGTGCTATAAAGGCCGATGGGCACAATCAGCAGGTAAACCATACCCTATACGCGCGCCTATGAATCTGCAATGCAGCACAATCTATCAGCTGCGTTTCTCTCGGATAACAGTGCAGCCGGTGAACAGCAGGGGCACCGCCTAAGCAAACCTTCGCCCCTTGCGTCTCATCTTAGTTTATTCGTTCTTCCGCGCGCTGTCACGGCGAAAATGTCCGAACGAGTGCGTAATGGCAAAAACGCACCACGTTTCAAGCCTCCCCTTGCTTGAAAGAGTGCACATCGTGTAGGTTGTAGGGGCGCAGACGCGCCGCCCGCGTGCGCTACTCAGCACACCGACGCCATCAGACGCCGGGCCGTGCGGTACACGGCAGCAGGCGGCGCGCTCTTTGCAAAGAGCACACACTCCCCGCAAACGAGCATCGTAGTATCAGGCCGAGGTGCGCAGCTTGCGTGCGATGAACACCACCGCAACCAGGCCCGCTGCCGCAATAGCCAGCACGGTCAAACCGTTGGTGCCAGAAAGTGCCCCATCGTCGCCGGTCATATCCGAGAAGAAACCCGTCTCAGACAGCGCGGTGGGTAACGTTCCGGTGACTTCTTCCTGTGGCACAGGGGACAAAATGTCCACGGGCGCCGCGGTCAGTGTTTGGGCGGCGAACTCGGCGCGTGCGGTGGCGGTTTGTTCGATGCCACTTGGACCGGTCGCTGTGGGCGGGATGGGGGTAGGCGTTGGTCCACCGATCTCAAAGGAAATTTCCGGCATTTCGCCACTTTCCGGCACGTTGACTTGCAAAACCAGCGGCTCATTGGCGGGCACGATAGCTTGCAGCTCCGGCGGCAAGGAATCGTATTCCAGCTCCAGCCAATAGGTTCCGGGGTCTAGCGAGCCGAAGTCAATCACGCCCTCTAGGGACGACATAAGCGTATCCATCAACGGGTCGCCGGTGTCCGGTGTTGGGGTGGGGGCAGGCGTGCCGCCATCTTGCGCCAGCACATCCGGCGCGCCGATGTCTTCCCCGCCCGTGCTGGGACGGTATGCGCCTTCGGCGGGCGTAGGTGTTTTTGTTTCGGCCTCGGTTTCGCCTGTTTCCTCTTGCGGCGGCAAAATCGCCACGTTCAGCCGCAAGCGGTAGTCACCCTGACCGGCCAGGCTGCTTACGGCTATCGTGTAAACGCCGTCGGCGGGCAGCTCAAATTCGGTGATGAGTGCATTCGAAGCGTCGCCGCCGTCGTCATCGCTGGTCAAGCGGCGTCCGTCCGGCGCGTACAGTTCCAGGTAGGTATCCAATTGGGCAGGGTTGACGGCTTCGGCGCTGATGGAAACTTTGTCGCCCGTTTGGCCGGCAAAACGCCAATCAACGCGCTCGCCCATGCTCAGCGTGCCCTCGCCGACCTCGCCGTAAGCAAGGGAGACCTCTTCTTCGGGGGCTTCTGATGAAGTTTCGGTTGCTTCGCCACCAGCTTCGGCGACCATGCGGTCGGCGGGGTCAAATTCGCCATCGCCGTCATCCTGATACAACCGCACACGCACGTTGCTCACCGGCTGCCCTTCTTGAGAAACCAAGCGCACAACCAGGCGGCGCGCTTCGGCGGTTGCAGTCGCAGCGGCGTTCAGTACCTCTTGCGTCGCTGTTTGCAGGGCGGCGGCGGTTTGCGTGGCGGCGGCGGCCTGGGTCGCGGCCTCAGCGGTTTGGGTTGCTGCGACCGCTTGCTGCGTTTGGGCGGCGAGGAATTGCGCTGTGCTGGTTTGCGCGTCAAGGAAGATAGCCGTTTCGGTCACTTCGGCGATGCGCGCCAGCGCGGTCAGCGTGGCATTGTTCTTGGAAATCTCGGTCGAGTTCAGCGCCGCAATCTGGGTGCTCGTCTTGTCATAGGAGGAGAGTTTGCCGCGACTGGCAAAAGCATAGCCCACCAGCACGACAATCAGCAGCAGCACCAACAGCGCCATGATACCAGCCACGGCTTTGAAGCTACGGCTTACCCCACCCGTCTCGCCGCTATCGTCGAACTCGGCCAGGAATTCTTCA
This sequence comes from uncultured Anaerolineaceae bacterium, assembly GCA_964655405.1. GTDB lineage: Bacteria > Chloroflexota > Anaerolineae > Aggregatilineales > Aggregatilineaceae > JALSSH01. The sequence continues at coordinate 18,394 of CAZZNC010000001.1, forward strand.
TCTTCCATGACCCCAAACGGCGGCTCTTCTTCTAGGAAGTCGAAATCATCTCCCAAGCCAAAGTTTTCTTCGTCGCTCATAAACCTTTTACCCTCCGCGATAGCCGCAATAGTCGCCCGCCCCGACGCCTTACCCCAACAGCTCCAAGTTGGCGAGAGGAATCGGCACGACGCGATCCGCAGACAGGCGTACTTGTGCGCACGGCACACGCAGCCCATTTTCTAAGACCTGGGGCGTTTGGGGCAACGCTTCCACCGTGCCCACCAGCCCGTCCCAGGGCGCGCGCGTAGCTCGCACCTGCGTCCCCACCATGAGAGCTTGGTCAGGGGAAGGAGCAGGCGGGGCTACCCCTTCTGCAGGGAGCGGGATCATAATTTCCGGACGATCGTCTGCCCAGCGTTCCGGTTGTGCCGCGTCAAAAGCGGCTTGCCGCCCCATATTTTCTTGCAACAGCCGATAGATCAATGTCGTGGGACGACGCGACCCGAACCCGTCGGTTAGCAGTACAGGGAATGTAAGCTGCATTGCAAATTCGCGCAAGTCCGCCGACATGCTCGGCGCCACCACACCGGCCACGCCTTGCTGTCGTGCCACCATCAGATCGCCAGCGTTGATCGGTGCAGGACTGATGATAACGACGTTGCGATACTCAGAAATGCGCGGGTCCATTTTGCTCAGGCCCGCGAAGCCATCCGGCGGCAAAAAGCGATAAGCGCGGTAAGCATAGCGCCCGTTGCCCCACATACATTGGATCAGCGCGCCGCGTCCGGTGATGGTGACTTGGTGCGTTTCGGCAGCGCTCACCTGCCCGGGCACACGTGCTTTGATCTCCACCATCTGGCGGGACTCTTGCAGCACCAAGCGGCTGCCGAGGATGGCCGTCACCACGCCTTCCACCGGAGAATACAAAATCTTGGTACGTCGTCCCTTGCCGGTGCGTGCCAGCTCTTGCCCGAACTGCACGCGCATTCCTTCTTCAACGCGCAGCACGTCGTCCATGCGTTGTGCGGTCGGGTTCTTGAGCTTCAGTTCGGCGGCCACGTCCACGATATGATAGTCGCCCAATATCTCACCGGCCAGCACGGTTTGCACCGCGTCTACAGGTTCGTTGAGCACCACTTGCGACGCATCCGCGATGGCGTGCGGAGGCAACTTGCGCGTGCGGATGACGGTGGTAAAGCCCTGCACGACCGTCAATTCGGGATAGTAGGGCATGGTTCGCTTACTCCTCTTCCGCCAACACGGCCAATGCCTCCGGCGTCAAGTCCTCCACGCTCGGCAAGAGTTCTTCTTCCGGCCACTTTTCCATCGGTTCGGGAGCAACTTGCGCGGGGGCGCTCATGGCTTGCAACCAGGCCATCAACTGTGCGGCGCGGTCTCGTGGACGCGGCATTGCCAGCGGTCGCCCACGTGCGTCAAAGATCAGCCCGGCCACACCGGTAACCATGCGGCGCTTGAGCCGACGTTTGCCCGCAATGGAAAGTCCTCGGCCCAATTGGACGCGCACTTCGACCGGTTCACCGGGGAGCAACGGCGCGCGCCAAATTTCTCCGCTGCGCACGACATGGGTCAATTTTTGTTTGTTGCCATAACGGATCTGTACCTTCATCGCCTTGCGTCCGCGCCGCTTGCGCCCCAGCGGGCAAAAAGCTGTGCCCAAATGCACCAGGCCGCCGCTTTCCAGCGCCTGCACGGTGACGAGGGGCTTGAGGTACGCTACCACGCCCAGCGAAGCAACCAGGTTGTACGGATCGAGGTACAAATCTGCCAGGCCCACCGGCTGCAAAGCGTCCAGCAGCAACATGGCGGCCATCGCCGGATGTTGCGCATCGGTCAGCACAGCGCCTGCTGCAATGATGGGGTGGAAGTGGGGCAGCAGCGCGCTTTCGCCCGTGCCCCACATCGGACGCGCGTCCGTGACCAGCTCCCGCACGATCTCGCGTGCCAATGCCTGCTCGATCAACATCTCTTCGGTGGTGCCGGGAACGGTGGCCGGTCGCAGTTCCTTATTGTGGGCGTAGTTGCGCAACGTTTCCGTGTCCATCTCGAAGGGCAACCATTGTTGCACGCGCGCGGGCGTGATTGTCTCCAGCGCCTGCACGATGTTGTGTCCCACGCCCAAATCGGTGCGAATGGTGTAGACGGGCTGGCGGTTCACGCCGGCGAAGATCAGACTGTTGGCGCTGCCCACGTCCACGCACAACGGCCCCATGCCCGGGCCTGGCAGGGTTGCCATGTAGCGCATGGCGCTAATGTAGCCCTGCGTGGTGGGGACAAGTCCTACGTCGCTTTGCCGTCCCACCTCGTCGAAACCGCCCGTGCTTTTGCTGCGGTACTCGTCGTAAACCAGCGCCAGCTCGATCTGCGCGGGGAAAAGCTGCTCGTTTTGCGCATTGGGGCGCACGTTCTTGGCCGTAAAAATGGTGGTATATGGCTCCAGCCGTGTTTTGACCGCTCTCCGCAAGATTTGGTTGCCGGCAAAAAGCACCGTCGGCGGCGTGCCGCGATGCACCAGCGAAAGCGCCAGTTCCACTTTGCCGATCAATTCCTTGATCAGTTCCTCTGCCCCGTCGTCTGTCCCGCCGACGATGAAGATCATGTCGGAATTGCTGTTCAGCAGCGCGTTGATCTGCTCTTCTTCGCTGCGTGTATCTTCCGGCGTCAGCGTGTCGGTGATGGTGACATACGTGCCGGCCAACGCATGGCGTGCGGCTTCTAGGCTCAGCTCTTCGGTCAGCCCTACAAGGAAGACCCTCATCGGGCGGCCTGCGCTCGACGTGGCAAGGAACGCTCCCACCCCTTGCCCGCTGTCGTCGTCCGACAAAAATAGTGTTTGCCCTTGCGGATCGAGCAAGGTGCGACCGGTGAACTCGGCCATTTGCGCGGCGGCATGTTCCAAACCCAACCCCACGCGAGAAAGCGGCGGCTCGGCGGTTGTGCGCACACGCGAGGCGGCCACCAGGCGATATTGCCCTTCTACCAAGTCCAGCAGCAACAGCCGCGTATGCACGCTGCCCAAGTCTGTGACCAGGATCGAGCTTGTGTCTTGTTCCGCCATGCGCCCCTAGCCCCCCACGCGATCTAAGATGAAGATCACTTGTTCGCGGACAACGTCGCTAAATACGCTCAGGCTGGCGATGATCGCGCCTGCATAGAGTGCACCCAGCGTCACCATGACAAAAGCGCGCCCTACCACGCTGATCCCTTGCAGCCAGCGCGGGCGTGTGACTTCGCCTTGCCGTTCCACTGCCAGGTATTGGAAGTAGAGCAACGTGGAAATGACCCCCACGATCATAATCGCCCCGTCGAGCTTATCGCGTTGCACCCAGCGTCCTGTTTCGCGCACGAGTGGCGCTATCGTTCCGCTCACCGCGCCGACCAGCGCCACCGCCAACCCTACGCCGATCAGAAACGCCAACTCCAGGTCTCCGATGGGGGCCAGCCGTGCAGAAAACTTGAGCAACAGCAGTGCGCCGCCCAAAAAAGGCAACGCGCCCAGCGCCCGCAGCCCCATCAGGGTTGTTTGGTCGTATGCGTCAGCGTCGGCCAGCAAGGTTTGGTGCAACCAGGGCACGAGCACGCTTTCCACGGCTACGATAGCGATATACGCCGTCGCTACGCCCACCAGCACATGCAGCGCCAAACGATACAGCACGTTGTCGCTCAGCAAATAGCTGAAGATCATCAGCGTTAGGACGAGCGAGACCCATCCGGCGATCAGGTCTAATGTGTCTGGACTCACCGGTGCTCCCTCCGTAACAACCCGCGCAGTACATTGAAGAGCAAGCCTAACGTAATCAGCAGCGCCGCCACCAACGCGCCCCACGCCATGCTGTGCCATTGTGCCGCTTGGGGATCGGGCACGTTGGGGGCATCCGGCGGCGGTGTGTAAGGCGTGCGTGCCGCGGCGTTATAGGCCGCGTCGTAGCGGAAAGCGTCCCGCAGACCGGCCAAATAGCCCGCGTAGCCGTCTTTTTGCACATAAGGCGTCGTCAACGGCTCGGCGGCTGCGGTGACCAGCGCCACTTTGTGCAGCGGCAGCTCTTTGAGTTGCTCTGCCCAGGTGCGCACATCGTCCAGCCCTTCGCCCACCACTACCACCAGCACCACATCTTGCCCCACATCGGCGATCAGCAAATTGGTTGGGTCGCCGCGCAAATCGTACTCGAAGGCGGGTTGCACAGCCAAGTTGCCCTCGGCGTCGTGAAAAACTTCGCGCAGCGTGCGCACACCGACTGCCTCGCCGGAAAGATATCCCAGCACGTAATAGTCCTCGCCCCAGCGCAACATTTCCTCGCCCTGGCCGCGCACTTTGAGCAAGGCGGGGTCTTCGGTCAGCGGGGCCATGACCGCCGTTGTGTGGAACGCTCCCGCCGGATCAGTGCTCAGCAACACAGGGATCGCGTTGCGCGCCAGCACGCCGCGTAAAACGGCTTGGGCCAGCGGATCGAGTTCACCGGCAGCGGTAGGGGCATACTCGAACGCGAAAAGCACATAATCCCCCGCGTCCAGCGCGTTGATCTCGTCGGCCACAGCTTGCCGTGCCCCGTCGAGTGCTGGTGGGTCGGCGGCGATGTGCAGCACGTCGGTCAGGAAAGGCGCAACCAGCGCAATCAGCAGCACCAACGCCACCACGACGCGATCCGGCTTGAGCTTGGCGCGGCGCGCGACCTTACGACGCTCGGCAGCCTGTGCGGACTCGTGTGCTTCGGCTTCCTCGGGCGTCATTTCGTCGAAAAGCCCCATCGTCGGCTCGCCGAAAGTGTCGCGTTCTTCTTCCAATTCCTCTTCTTCGGCGGCCACCAGTTCCAAGATCGCTTGCAGACGTTCGGCGCGTGCTTGTTGGGTAGGTGTAATCGCCAGTTCGGTGACCGGTTGCAAGGTTACTTTTTCCGGCAAGACGGCTTCAGCCGGTGGCAAAGCGCCTCCGATGCCCGCCAACGGCCCTTCTTCCGGCGGGGCAGACGGTTCACCTTGCTTGACAAGTTGCATCACACGCTCACGAAACGCTTGCAATTTGCGTGGCAATTCGTGGACTGGACGCTGCTGTATGTCCATGTGCACACCGCTTGCCTGCACGGTCACCGGCAAGTTTGCGGGGCGCATTTCCTCGATCCATTCCGGCTGCACGGCTTCCGGCTCGGCAAGGGGGGCTGGTGTGGGAGGAACAAACGGCTCGGGTTCGGTGAAGACTGGGGCTTCTTCAACGGCCATCGCTGCGAAGTCCGGCACGCCGCCAATTTCTTCCGGATGGGCGGCTTGTTCACTTTCGCCAAAAAGCGCCTCGATCTGCCGTGTGCCTTCGTCTGGAATGAGCACCGGTTCTTCCTCGGAAGCCTCCGGAGACAGCTCGGCGAGCATGGCGTCTAGGTCTTCGACGACGGCGGGCAGATTGTCTGCCGGTACGGTCAGTGCTGCCGAAACGCCCAGCAGATTTTCCAGCGCTTGACTATCCAGCGGGGCGGTTTCCAGCACCTCGGCCTCGGCAGGCGCCGGTGCTTCTTGGGCTAGCGCGGGCGGTTCGGCTTCAGAATGCGCGGTAGCTTGCTCGGCACTCGGCGCTTCCATCTCTGCGGCGTCGGCTTCGGAAAACACGTCCAGCCAATCCAACGCATCTTCGTCGGCAACGGTGCTCGCTTCCGGCGGCACTGTGGCCGGCGTGGTGACGTGCATTCCTCCGGCTATCGCTTCTCCTTCGTCCATGGCCTCACGCAGCCAGCTTGGTACGTCCTCGTCCTGAGCGGGCACAGCGTCCGCCGGAGGCTCGACCGGCTCGAAGCGCTCGACGAAGTCCTCGATGGGCGCGCGTTGTTCGGCGGAGGGTTGCTTTTCCGGTGCGGCTTCCGCCAACCAGTTCGGCATGTCGGCGGCGGCGAGTTCTTCGGTTTTCTCGGTGGATGGTGTTGCTTCACTGAGCAGTGCTTCCAAATCCGGCAAGGCTTTGTCAGCGGATGGCGTTTGTTCTTCCGGCGCGGCCTCTGCCAACCAGTCTGGCATGTCGCCAACGACGAGTTCCTCGGCTTCCGAGGCTGCTTCGGCTGCGGAGGGGGCTTCGCCGAGCAACGCTTCCAAATCCGGCAAGGCTTCGTCGGAGGAAGGCACTTGTTCTTCCGGCTGAACCCGCAGCCGTTTGATAGACAAGCGGGGAGCTTCTGGCTCTGGCTGTTCCGGCGGGGCTTCTGCGCCACCGAACGCAGCCATCCAATCTTCGTTGCCCAGGTCTGCGCTGCCTTTCATCCAATCCGGCAAATCCGGCTCGGCGGCTTGCTCGGGGGCCTCCTGCGTGGAGGTGCCGAACGGCTGGGTGAAGGGGTCTTCGGGCATGTCCAACTGCTTGGCCCAGTCCGGCACTTCGCTCTCGTCGGGCTGGGGCATCTCTGCTACCGGACTGACCGGTTCCGGCTCCGGCAAATCTTGCGGTAACGCGATTTCTTCTTCTTGAGCCTGCGCGACAGCGTCTTGGTAGGCTTCCCACTCGTCGTAGGTCATGCCTTCTGGAATTTCTGAGGCAGGGCTTTCGGCGGCGGTTTGTTGCGGCTGCTGCAACCAGTCGGGCAAGGCTTCTTCGGCAGCCTCGGCTGTCTCTTCGCGGGACGGAGCTTGGGCCTCTTCCTGTCCGGCGGCCTGCATCCATGCAGGCACAGCATCCGCGGCAGGCGACGGGGTTTGCTCACCGGCTAACTGTTCCCAGGGCGGCGCTTCGGCTGGCGCACTGGGAGACGGCGGGGATTCTCCGGCTTTGGTTTCCCAGGCCGGTTGTGTTGCGTTTCCCTCGTCGGCAGACGCTGGCGTTTCTTCGTTGTTCGTTTCGTCGTCCCAGAAGTTCCACTCATCTGACATAGCGCTATGTCCCCACTGTCCCCTGAGCCGACCCTTAGCCGCGCAGTGTGCGGTCTTGCCCCATGAGCACACGCACACCGACCATCAGCGTTCCCAGGCCCACGCCTAGCAAAATGCCGCGCGCGCCTGCGCCAACAGGAATAGCTACGATCCAATCGCGCACGTCGGCCAACTTTTCTGTGCCGTTCACAGGCACCCAACCCAACAACACGACGATCACCGTCAGCGTGAAGAGTGTGTGCCACAACGTGACCTCGCGGCGCATGAGGCGATAGGCCGCGTAGACCAAGAAGAACACCAACAGACCGGCCAATGCCGATTCTATGCTGACCTGCACCGCCTCAAAGAGCCGCGTGCTCATCATCTCACCGGAAAGTTCACCGCGCCACACGTCCGCACGATCCACTATACGCAGTGTGACCGTGCCCGCCAGTGCCAGCACCACGACCACGCTGTAGGGCCAGCCGTGCTCTCGTTGCCGCACACGGCCCAGATGCACCGCCAACACGTTCAACACACCGATCAACGCAGCTAACGCAGCCGTGACCATCACGATGCGCAACAGAAAATCGGCAGTGTGTGCAGTTACAGACCCGGGTTTTGCCAGCAAGCCGATCAACGTGATCAACGCGATACTCAGCGCGGTGACGGTTGCCAGAAAATGCACCAAACGATGGCGTCTCACGAGACCCCCATTTCCCCTTGCTTTGCGCTCGCTCCTAATCGTATCACGTTGCGGCGCGCGCCCAAAGAGACCTTTACAACAAAGCCTGGAGTAGTTCCACCACGATGCCCGCGATCACCAACCAGCGTAACGCTTCAATGGCGATCACGCCGCCGCGTTCCAGGGCGTTACCGTCCAGGTAAGCCGGCCCAACGTAAAGTTCTTCGCCCAAGAGCACATGTTCGGCTTGTGCAAAGGCGACTGCTTGCCCTTCCAGCCAATCGCTGTGCGCGATCATGTGCTGGTCGTGCCGCAGGGCACTTTCGCCGAGCAATGCCAGCTCTTCACGGTAGCGCCCCAGCAAAATCAAGCTATGTTCGCGGCGATCTGCGCTCAAGCTGGCGACACCTGCGGCAAACGCAATGCCCTCAGGATACCAAGCAGCCAGACGACTGTGCCATTTTCCCGCCCGTTGCCGATATTCGTAAGCGCGGCGCAAGGTTTCTTGCGCCAAGGACAGAGCCAGCGGGTTGGCCAGCGTGAAGGTGGGTGTCCGCTCGGCGATGGCAATCCGTTCGGCCAGGCGGAAAAACACCTCCGCGCCGGTCAAAGCACTGATTGTGCTTGCTGTGGCCGGTGCGCTGGTTCCCAGCGAAAAATGCAGCCGGTGGCCGCTCTCTACGGCGTCGGCGGCCAGCAGGGGCAGGGCTTCATAAGCGGGAATGCGACGCAAGCGCAGCCCAAAACGTCGCACGATGAAGCGCCCGACCAATGTTGCTGCAAACGCAATCGCCAGCAATACAATCGTCAAATTGGCGTCGTTCATGCGTCCCCCTCGTCGGCCTTATCGCCGAGCAACTGCGTGCGTATCCACGCAACCCCCTGCGGGTCTTCCAAGGTGCGCGCCAAGGCGCTCACGTCGTCGCGTGGCCAGAAAAGGCTCAGCGTAGGTTGCGCCCACCACAGTATATGTGCGCCCAGTGGGCCGAGCGGCTCGGCGGCGTCCAACAAAGCTGCCGCCAGCGTTCCCAGATGCGCAGTGTGCAACCACTGCCCCCACCGGGCCAAGCGCACCTTCCAGCGTACTAGAGCGTCTGGCGCGTGCTGTTCACCTGACATAGCGCCAGTATAGCACAGGGCCAAAGGGAGAGAAAATCCGAGAAGACGCGCCGTATTACAACAACGAACGATGAGGTGAAACACTGTTCGAGCAGGCATTTCGTGGTATAAACGGACAGGGATCGCAACCGCGTACACGCAGGGGGCGCACAATTTCTATGAGCGAGTTTGCCATCGGCACGATTGTTGGCGGATACCAAATTTTGGACATCGTCGGGCAAGGCGGCATGGCGACCGTGTACCGTGCGCATCAGCTTTCGATGGATCGTGATGTGGCGCTCAAGGTGTTGCCTCGCCATCTGCTCCGCCAAGCCAACTCGCTGGAACGCTTCAAGCAAGAAGCCAACATCATTGCGCGCCTGGAACATCGCGCCATCGTGCCCGTTCACGACTACGGCGAGCATGACGGGCTGCCCTATATTGTCATGCGATATATGGACGGCGGCTCGGTGGCCGAGCTGTTGTTGCACGGCCCGCTTCTTCCGCAACGCGCCCTGCACATCGTGGAGCAGATCGCGCTTGCGCTGGATTATGCGCATCAAAAGGGCGTGTTGCATCGTGACCTGAAGCCCAGCAACATCTTGCTAGACGCCAGCGGCGATGCTTATATCACGGACTTTGGCATCGCGCGCATCTTGGGAGAAAATGCCCCTTCGCTCACCACCAGCGGGGTCGTCGGCACCCCTTCGTATATGTCTCCGGAGCAAGCCCAAGGGCACGATTTGGACGGACGCAGCGATATTTACGCGCTGGGCGTGGTGCTCTTTGAGATGCTCACGGGGCAACGTCCTTTTGAAGGGGAAACACCTTACAGCGTGGCGGTTAAGCACGTCACCGAGGCGCCGCCTTCAGCGTGCAAGCTCAACCCGAACTTGCCGCCGAGCGTGGAATGTGTGCTTTACAAGGCGTTGGAAAAAGACCGCGAACGCCGTTACCCGACTGCCGCAGAGCTTGCCCAGGCGCTGCGCCAAGCCCTGGAACATCCGCACAACGTGCCGACTGACCCTTCCAAAGCCGAAACCGACCCTTCGCTCAACCAGGCGCTGCGCGAAGGGGCAGCCCGACATGGGCAACCTTTGCCTTCGGCCTATGTGCCGCCGGTGGTGCAACCGGCTGCTTCCGGGCGGGCCTTGACGCCTAATTTGCAGGTGTTGCCTTCGTATGTGCCCACCGGCGCGCGTCCTTACGGGCGGCCCTGGCAACGTGTGCATCGCCGTTCTGCCCAGCGTGTTTCTTGGACAACCTGGTTGCTGATTGGATTGGCCGTTGGCGGGTTTTTGCTGATCATGCTTGTTGGCAGCTTGTACTATTGGTTGGAGCTGTCCCCTACCCCCGTGAGCAGCAACGATTATGCCGCCACCGCCGTCTATAAACTCACCGCGACACGCCAGGCTATCGAGGCGCAACACGATAGCGCGCTTACAACCGCGCCGACGCTTTCGCTGCGCACCCCTACGCCCACTGTCAGCGCCACGTCAATTCCGACCAACACCCCCTCACGCTTGCACGCCTCGCTCACCGTTGAGCACACGCCCGTTCCGTAAAAGCGGCGCGCGCGAGGTCAGCGCCCGCGTCAGCGTGGCGCTGGGCGACGTGCGCGCCGCGTAGGGCGGGTGAAGTCGGAGGACGTGCCGCGTTAAGTGGCACGTCCTCCGGCGAGGTCGCCCGTGTGCATTACCAACCGCGCGAACGGGCCGCCGCTTCGCGGATGGCTTCCAAGAAGCGCTCCAAGCCTTCAGAAATGCTCCCCTCCGGCAAATGAAACCGCACGACCCGCCGTTTGCGCGCCTGCAGAGCTTCCAAATCCCCTTGAGCTTGCGCAGTTTTGAGCTGAGCAAAGTCGTATGGCTCATCGGGGACGGGGATTTCTTCGTTGTTGTCTGCTGTGATCTGGATGAAAACGCCGCTGTTGGGGCCGCCTTTGTGCAATTGCCCTGTCGAGTGCAAAAAGCGCGGCCCATAGCCCAGCGTGACCGCTCGTGTAGTCGCATGGCGAAGTTCGCTGCGGATCGCTTCCAGCAGCTCGGTGTGGCGCGGTGTCGGCGCCAAAAAGGCCATCAGCGCGATGTAGTCGCCGGAGCGCGCCAGCCGCATGTGCGCCAGCAGCATATTGATCAGCTCGTCGTATTCGTAGCCGCACTGCTCGCTGACCTTGCGCAAAGTGTTCGCCACACGTGCATCCGCATAAAGGGTCAACCCGTTTTCTTCCAGCACAGGTTGCGGTTGTGGCAGTGTGCCTTGTTCCTCCAACTGCGTCAGCAACTCGCGCGTGTTGACTTTGGTGGCTTGCACGTCCGGCTGATCGAAGGGATTGATGCCCAACAAATGACCGGCTAGCGCGGTTGCCAGCTCCCAGCGGAAGAATTCTCCGCCCAAATCGTAGGGATCGCCCAGTTCCAGCGTGACCACCGGCTGACCGGCACGTGCCAACGCGCTCATCTGAGCGTCCAGAGCTTCGTTTTCTCCCAAACGCAAATAGACGAAAAGCCGGTCGTCGTCAAAATCCCGCGCTTCTTGCGGGCACACGTCTGCTACGGGCACGATGCCGCGCCCTTCTTTGCCCGTGCTTTCGGCGATCAATTGCTCGGCCCACAAGCCAAATTCGCTTACCGGCGACGCGGCAACCACGCATACTTTGTCCCGCCCGCGCTGTGCCAATGTGCCCATGGTCACGCCGAGCCACGCCGCAGGGTTGCTCAACGCGGAAATGGTTGGGCCGCAAGCCCGCCCCATGTTCCGCGCCCGCTCCACCAGCTCCATGAAGTCCAAGCCCATCACGGCGGCGGGCACCAGCCCAAAATAGCTCAGCACGCTGTAACGTCCGCCGATGTCCGGCGGATTTAGGAAGACATGCCAAAAGTCCTTTTCATGCGCGATAGCTTCCAATGGTGAACCGGCGTCTGTGACGGCGACGAACTGATCGCCGGCTTTTGCACCGCGAGTGGCTTG
>CAZZNC010000002.1:0-23707 GCA_964655405.1 uncultured Anaerolineaceae bacterium
CCATCGTCACCAACACCAAAGCATTTTTTACCAGTAAAGTCGCCATACCAAAAAAACCTCTCACTCGCATTGTGTACGAAGGGCGCATATCGCACCATGAAGGAGATATGCGCCCTGGAATAGCCTTCGCACCGGCCATTACACCTCGCCGCGTGCCACCATCTCCGCGCCGCGTAAAGTGTTCTTCAGCAGCATGGTGATCGTCATCGGGCCAACGCCGCCAGGGGACGGCGTGATCGCGCCCGCTACTTCCTTCACCTCGTCGAAGGCCACATCGCCGACCCAGCGATAGCCCTTTTCTGTCGTGGGGTCGTCCACCTTGTTCGAGCCGACGTCAATCACGTAAGCGCCGGGCTTGACCCAATCCGCCTTGACCATTTCCGGACGCCCGACCGCCGCAATGAGGATGTCAGCCTCGCGGGTGACGGCGGGCAGGTCACGGGTGCGGCTGTGGCAAACGGTCACGGTGGCGTTGGCGTGAATGAGCAGCATCGCCATGGGCATCCCGACGATGTTGCTGCGCCCCAGCACCACCGCGTTCGCCCCCTCGATTTGCGCGCCTGCCTCCTTCAGCAGCACCATCGCGCCGTAGGGCGTGCAGGGGATGAAGAGCGGCTCACGCCCCTTCATTGCCAAGCGCCCGATGTTGATCGGGTGGAAGCCGTCAATATCCTTGTGCAAGCTGATGAGGCTGAGCACGCGCTCTTCGTCCAAGTGTTTGGGCAGCGGCAATTGCACCAAGATGCCGTGCACCTTCGGGTCGTCGTTGAGCTGACGCACCAGCGCTTCGACCTCTTCTTGGCTGGCGTCGGCGGGGAGTTCGTATCCGAAAGAGGCAATGCCGGCCTTTTCACATGCTTTACGTTTCATACGCACATAGCTACGAGAGGCCGGATTATCGCCCACTAGCACAGCAGCTAGCCCTGGCGTTATGTTGTATTTTTCCTGAAGTTTTTTCACGTCCTCGGCAATTTCGGCGCGCATTCTTTTGGCAACAGCTTTTCCGTCAATGATCTTTGCAGTCATAACCCCAAACGTCCTTTCTCAAAGTGCGCTCTATAATAAACCCTGCTCAGAGCCTAACATGCTCTCTGTGTTGCGGCTAGTGAAGAGTAGCGGGGTTGCTCGCCTCCAATTGTCAATGATTTTCGACAACTCTTCGACAAATCATCACCCCCGTATCGCACAGGCTCAGGTACTATAGAAGATAGGAATTTTGCTCAAAGCGTGAGTGTGGGTGTGTTATGATGAATCCGTCGGGCAACAAAGGCTCCACACTACCGCACCCGCGTTCACGATAACGTTCGGCATAGTTCATACGTTCCACCCAAATAAGAACGGAAGGGGAGATTGCTGATGTCTAAGTTGGTACGCCCAACCCCTCACACCTTTGCACGGCTTCGCGGGCTGCGTCAACGCCACGCGGACCGCAGCCGAGGGCAGGCGTTGATTGAGTATGTGCTGATCTTGGCACTCGTTGCCATTGCGTTGGCAGCCGTGCTCACCATCACCGGCCCTGCTGTGGGCAACGTGTTTAGCAACCAAGTCTACAACTTGCTAGGTGGCACTGTTGCGCCGCGCGATACGATGGTCGCTGACGACTTTTGGACGCAGGTGGCGGCGGTGGCTTCCTATACGCCGGAAAGTCCCAGCCTGGTGACCAACACGCCGGTTTTGCCCACCAACACGCCGACGGTCGGCCCGACTTGGACTCCGACCGACATCACGCCCTCACCTTTGCCAACGGCCACCAACACTCCCGGGCCTAGCCCCACTGCTACTGACAGCTCGCATGGTTATCCCTTCAACGACAACGGAGATAACGGCGACCAGTGGGACCCCAACCCCAACGACAATATCCCCGGGCCGTGGAACGCTGCCTATTGGAACTACGATGACTACGGTTGGCGCAACAGTGGCGTGCCGACCGACAGTCCCCGTTGCACCGACACACTCGACAATCTTAATTTCCGCTACGAAAGCGGGCAAAGCCCCCCTGCGCCGTGCAATTGGATCGACGAGGACTTTTACGCGCGCTATACCACCACCTACTGGTTCGACGCGGGCAAAGAGTACACTTTCCGCATCCAACGGGACAACGCCGTGCGCATCTGGGTCGGTGGGCAGTTGGTGGTAGACCAAGATGTGCCCAATCCCGGAGACTTGGCAACATGGACCACCAGCGACTATATCCGCACGAGCTGGTTTGATCGGAGCTTCACGCCGCCCGCAGGCGGTAACCAGGAAATCCGTGTTGAATACGCCGACCGCAGCTCTCGCGCGATTTTGCGCGTGTATCTGTTGCAGGCCGACGATCCGTTAAACAACGCCACGTGGAATGCCGAATATTGGAACTACAGCGATTACGGCAGCCAGCCGAACATGAACGCAATGACTCCCGGCAGCGGCGTTTACACCGAAACGCGCAACTCGATCAACTTTGACTATACTTCCAGCCAAAGCCCCAATCCTGCTGTGAACCGGGATTTCTACGCGCGCTTTACCACGACTGTCACGCTGGAAAATGCGCGTTATCTCTTCCGCATCCGCAAAAACGAAGGCGTGCGCGTCTTTGTAGACGGTACGGTGGTTGTGGACGAGAATGTGCCCAACAACGGAGACAAAGCGACTTGGAGATGGGGTCCGCTTTACTACTACCTCTTCGAGCGACCATACGTGGCAACCGCAGGCACGCACCAAATCACGGTGGAGTTCTTCGACAGCAGTGGTTCGGCCACGCTGAACTTTGACTTGGTCAAGGACGAGGAAGTCAACTTGGGTGATTGCGATTGGTCGCTTTCCAATGAGACCTACTACAGTCCCCTCACTGCTTGGTCAGATAGCCCCGGGCGCAACTACACACCGCGCACCTATTGCATCTTGCGGCTGCGTGGCTCCATTGACCTCACCGGCTCGATGAATCCCAAGCTCCAATTCTACGATCGCTACGCGCTGCGTTGGGGCACAAAAGCCGTTGTCAGTGTTTCTGAAGCTGGCACGAATAACTGGATTGACGAAGTTGTGCATCCTGGCAATGCTACGGACTTAACGTGGAAGCGCCAGACTTACGACTTGACCAATTTCGGCGGCGTGGACTTTCGGGGCAAGGAAATCGAGCTGCGTTTTGTGCTGGATGCCACCGTGTCGAGCAGTGCACGCGATGGTTGGTGGGTTGACGACATCAAAGTCGAAGAAAACACGCTCAACCGCTATACCGTCGGTTTCAAAGACGATATGGAAGGCATGAATCATTGGTATCCAGAAGGCACGTGGGCGCGCAGTAACGAATCGGTGCATGACGGCAGTTTGGCCTGGTCGGATAGCCCCGGTGGAGACTACGCTCATGGCACGAACAGCGTGTTGGAGTTGGACGGCATCGTTGACCTGACCGATTCAGCTGTCGTTGACCCTGAATTAGTCTTCTGGCATCACTACAACCTGGAGCGCTACGACGCGATCTACGTCGAAATTTCACAGGATAACCGTCAGACGTGGACGCCGCTCACCGGCGGATATTTGGCGCGACGTGCGACCTATCCGGTGTGGAAGAAAGAAGTCATCTCGCTGGCGCCGTATATTGGTCAGCAATTCTACCTGCGCTTCCGTCTGGACGCACGCAACAATTCCCATGTGGCCGATGGCTGGTGGATTGATGACTTTGAACTGCGCAACAAGCCCTCAGCGTTGATTGCCCCCAACTGGTGCGACAACATGGAAAACGGGGCGGACTACTGGACGCCGGAAGGCACATGGGCGCTTGTCAGCGGTGCAGACTACAACGCGGGACAGAATCAGTCCATTTCCGCCTACGATGGCACGACCTTCTGGTCGGATAGCCCGGGCGCGAACTACCAGCACACCACCAATTTGACCCTGGAGATGTTCCCTACGCTGGATTTGACCAGCAGCACCAATCCTGAGATGGTTTTCTACCACAAGTACGACTTGGAGCGCTACGACGATCTCTATGTGGAAGTGAAGCCCGATGGCAGTACCACTTGGCAGCAAGTATGGCACTTTGACTACAATCACCTGCCGCCTGGATACGGCTGTTCTGGTTGTACCGTTGCCAACGAGGGACGCTATAACCACAACCTGACTTGGACGCGGGAAGTCGTCAATTTGCGTGCTTACGTGGGACAAAAAATCAACGTGCGCTTCCGGCTCGATGCGCGCTACAATTACCACGTAGACGATGGCTGGTGGATTGATTCCGTGTGCTACCAGGAACGCAACGAACCGGTCCGCACGGTCGGCTTCAGCGACAGTTTCGAGGCGGGGTTGGTCAACTGGTACTCCGGTGAATGGGGCATTGCCACATCATCTTATGCCAACGATCCGCCGCACCAAGGCGCGCGCGTGGTGCACGATAGCATTAACTCCAACTACAAACATCTGTCCAATAACATCTTGGAGTTGAAGGGGGATATTGACCTAAGTGGTACGACGCTCCCCACGCTCTACTACTGGGAAAACTACGCGCTGGCACGCGACGACTATGCGCTGGTCGAAGTCAACGTCTCTGACGATAGTGGGTTGACCTGGCAAGGTTGGCGCGAAGTCACACGGCACAGACGGGTGAGTATGCGCACATGGCAGCGGGTGCAGGTTGATCTCCGTCCGTATATTCCTGATACGGCTCACCCGAACCGTGTGATCCGTGTGCGTTTCCGGCTTTACGCTATGGATCGTTCGGCAGTGGCCGATGGTTGGTGGCTTGACGACGTGGCACTGATTGACCGTGCTGGTGTTGAAACGCCGCACACGCTCACTTTCCATGACAACGCCGAGTTGATCAACCCTTGGTGGGTGGAAGAAGGCAACTGGGGACGGGAGAAGAAGTATCGCCTGGTTGGCAGCGGTTCGGACCTTGGCCCGGGCGTGTGGCAAGGTGTTGTTTATAACGATGCCAACGGGAACAACAACTTTGACGCCAGCGATCCGCAGCTTTGCACGCGCTCCGACAATGAATTGGATATCAACTGGAGCGGCTCTGGTAAGCCGTGTGCGGGCGGGCCGACCGATCTTTACTTGGTACGTTGGACACGCCAGATCTATGTTTGGGAAGACAACACGACTATCCAAGTTGAGTCCCGCTCCGACGACGGTATCCGTGTCTACTTCGACAAAGGAACAGGTGCCCAACAACTCGTGATCGACGAGTGGTATTCGCGTGGCTATCCCAACTATCCGGACACGGGAAGCGCAACCAGCTTGGGGATTGGGCTGCATACCATCACCGTCGAATACTTTGAAAACGGGGGCAATGCACGCATCAAGGTGGACTTCGGGCTAGAAGGGTATGCTTACCACGATAGCCCGGGCGCAAACTACATCCGACCCGGTAATTCGTCGCTGATGTTGGAAAGTCCGATTGACCTGACGGGCACGACCAACCCCACACTGACTTATTGGGATTGGCGGGACCTCGGCTCGTCGTCGGATGCCGTCCGTGTTGAAGTTTCAACCGATGGTGGTTTCACCTGGACGCAGATCCGCAGCAGTTATGGCGACGACAAGAGATGGCGTAAACGCTTCCTCAATCTCAGTACCTATGCGGGGCAAAAGATCAACATACGCTTCCGCCTGGACGCGCACTATGTGTCCGGCAGCAGAGGCGAAGG
This sequence comes from uncultured Anaerolineaceae bacterium, assembly GCA_964655405.1. Lineage (GTDB taxonomy): Bacteria > Chloroflexota > Anaerolineae > Aggregatilineales > Aggregatilineaceae > JALSSH01. The sequence continues at coordinate 5,625 of CAZZNC010000002.1, forward strand.
GTGGTACGTAGACGACATCTACGTCATCGAGTAAGCTGAACGAGCACCCAGCGAACGGGTCACGGCCAAAAGCCGTGGCCCGTTTTCGTTTGTATGCACTCGTGTTACACTTGCCGCCAACGCTATACGCGCCATACGCACGAACCAGGAAGGAATTTATGCCGCAAGAAGGTCTGCTCTTTATTCTGGTCGGCCCTTCGGGGGCGGGCAAAAATACGCTGATGAAGCGTGTCCAAGAACAAATTCCCGATCTCCCCCAGCTCGCCACTGCTACCACACGCCCCAAACGTGCTGACGAAACAGAGGGCCGCGAGCACCGTTTCCTCAGCCGCGAAGCCTTCGAACGCTTGATCGCGGCGGATGCACTGATCGAGTATCAAAAGGTGCACAAAGGCAACTACTACGGCACTCCGCGTGACACGGTGGAGCAGGCCATCAACAACGGGCGGGATTTGATCGCCGACATTGATTTTCTGGGCGCGCGCAAAATCTATGCGGCCTATCCAAACAACACCGTGTTGATCTTTGTCACGCCGCCACATATGGACACGCTCGCCGAGCGCATCCAACAGCGCGGCGAACTTTCCGCCGGTGAGCTGGAAACACGTTTGGCACGTGCGCGTTTTGAGATGACGTTTGCCACGCAATGTCATTACATCGTGCTCAACGATCTGCTTGAACCGGCTACCGAGCATCTGCGCCAGATTGTTCTCACCGAACGTGCACGCCGCCGCCCCCGCGTGCATGTTGATTTCCCGCTGCTCAACCGTCCGGTGTTGCATGGCTACGTGGTGGCATTGGTGAGTAGCGAAGACAAATTGCTTGTGCACGCTGAGGCGCCGCGCATCGAGTTCCCTACCTGTCCACTCACCGACCCGCGCGTCACGCCTGCCGAAGCCCTCGAAGAACACGTACACATGCTGCATGAGGCCATCACCATAGATACAATCTACGACGAACGTTTTGACTTTCCCGCTCCCCATCTGAGCGCCGTAGCAGTTATCCCCAACGCTGCGTATCTCTACTTCTACTATCGTTGTGTGGCCTTCCGCCCCTTGGAGATTAAGGATTGGGCGTGGCGTTCGCTCTCGGAGTTACGCTTGTCTGCCGACGTGCGCCGTGTGATAACGCCGGCAAAACGGTAAACTTGTGCGAGTGTTGTTAAGGTTCGCGCGCGGATATGCCGCGCACCGGACGATCTCGTTACAATTGAAATGTGCCCTATCCACGCATCGTATGGCGGAACGGGGCGCATTATTGATCGCGTGCGCAATGCACCAACGTTTCATACGGTAACCCAAACTTATGATCCAAGTGCACAACCTCACCAAGCGTTACGGGCGCTTCGTGGCGCTCGACCGCATCAGCTTCCGCGCACGGCAGGGCGAGATCGTCGGGTTCTTGGGGCCGAACGGCGCGGGCAAAACAACTACCATGCGCATCCTCACCGGCTATATGCCGCCCACCGACGGCTCGGCCCAAGTGGCGGGGCTGGACGTTTTCGCGGATTCGCTGGAAGTGCGCCGCCGCGTGGGATATTTACCGGAAACCGTGCCGCTCTACCGCGACATGACCACGCGAGGCTACCTGAAATTTGTGGCAGAGCTTCGTGGCGCCATGCACCCCAAACAGCGCGCTGACGAGGCATTGGAGCGCGTGGGGATGCAAGACCGCGCGCGCAGCCTGATCCGCAGCCTTTCCAAAGGGATGCGCCAGCGTGTGGGTTTGGCGCAAGCTATCGTCCATGACCCGCAAGTGCTGATTTTGGACGAGCCGACCATTGGTCTCGACCCGCACCAAGTGCAAGATTTGCGCGCGCTCATTCGTGATCTGGGCAGCACGCGCACCGTGCTTCTGAGCACGCATATTCTTTCGGAAGCCGAGCAGCTTTGTGACCGCATCGTCATCATTGACCGCGGGCGCATCGTGGTTGAAGACACGCCCGACCGATTGCGGGAAACGTTGGCGCTGGGCGGACGGCTGTTCGTGCGCGTGGACGGAGGCAAGCCCAAGGATGTTGCGCGCGTGTTGCGGGGTGTAGCGGGCGTGGATGCGGTCGAAACGCCGCGTGCTGGTGAATACATCGTGCGGGCGCGTGGGGGGCGGGATGTGCGCGGGGCATTGGCGAAAACTGTCATCGGGCAAGGCTGGACACTTTTGGAGCTGCGCCCCTGGGCCACTACGTTGGAAGAGATTTTCTTGGAGCTGACAACGCGCATGGACGAGGCGCGCAAAGCGCCCCAACGGAAAGGACGGCGCCATGCGTAGCATTCGTATCATTGCACGGCGCGAGGTGGGACAATACTTCACCTCGCCCATTGCTTACTTGGTCGCTTTTGCAATTTTGATGTTGACCGGCTGGCAGTTCAACGTGGACTTGGCGCGACGTGTAAACTCGTTGCCTCCGGACGGCGCGGCGGTACTGGGCGCGTTTGGCTTCTTCACCATCTTCTTTGCGCCGCTGCTGACTATGCGGCTTTTTGCGGAAGAAGCACGCGAAGGCACGCTCGAGTTGATGTTGACCATGCCCGTGCGCGACAGCGATATTGTGCTGGGCAAGTTTATCGGCGCGTGGGTGTATTTCTCCGCCATTTTGGGGTTGACGTTGGTCTATCAGGGCATCTGGTTGGCGATCACCACCGCGCGCACTTACCAATTGCGCCCCGAACTGGACATCGGCCCTGTGATCAGCGCCTACATCGGCATCTGGCTTTTCGGCGGGGCAACGTTGGCAATCGGGATGCTTTTTTCCGCCATCACAGAAAACCAGATCGTGGCAGGCTATTTGAGCATGTCCGCACTGTTCATTTTGTGGCTGGGAGACTTTGCAGGCAGCGTGATCCAAAATCGCGCGTTGGCGCAAGCGGTGCGCACGCTGAGCTTGCAGGCGCACTATTCCACCTCGTTCCTGATCGGCGTGATACGCTTCGAAGATGTGGTTTTCTTCGTGGGACTGATCGTCGTCATGCTCTTTATCACCACGCGGATCATTGAATCGCGGAGGTGGCGCGGATGAACACACAGCGCCAAACAGAAACAGGTTTGCGAGAAAAGCTCGCCGGTTGGGCGGGCGTTGTGGGCGGTGTCGTTCTGGTGCTCACCGGCTTACTCTATCTGCTCACCGGCGAACTTTCCGGCTGGATTTTCGCCGGCGTGGTCGTGGGCGTGGGCGGGTTGAGCGCGTGGATTGCGGGCAATCCAGACGAGTTCCAAGCGTGGTTGGCCGGACGCCAAACGCGCTACGGCACGGCGAGCGTGTTGGTGACCGTGCTTTTCGTGGGGCTGATTGCCTACGCTTATGTGTTGACCGACCGCGCCAATATCACCGCCGACCTGACGCGCGTACAACGTTACACACTCAACCGCCCCACGCTGGATACCATTACCCAGCTCCATGAGCGCGATTTCCACGTGCGGCTAGTCGGCTTCTTTTCGCGTAACAAGCTGCGCGAACAGGAATCCGCCGATCTGATCACGCGCCAATATGAAGCCGACGGCCAGGACGTGATCGAAGTGCTGTACATCGATCCGGACGAAGAACCGGAACTTGCCGATCAGTACAATTACCAACCCGGCTTCGACGGTACATTTGCATTGGCCGTGTTGGACGAACATGGGCAGCCTTATGTGCGCGAAACGCAAGAAGACGGCCAGCTGCGTTATATGACGCTCTATCTGGGCGCGCCGACCGAGCGCAACATCACCACCGGCCTCAAAACAGTGGCTTCGGCGGGCGCGTTCAAGGTCTATTTCACGGTTGGGCACGGCGAACGCAGCTTGACGCAAGTGGACGACAACGGCATTTCGCGCTTGCGCGCCAGCTTGGAAGGGCAGGGCATCGCCGCCGAGGAACTGCGTTTGGCAGAGGTGACACGTATCCCCGACGATGCGGATATGGTGTTGATCGTGGGCGCGTGGCAGCCGCTGAGCGAAGCCGAGGTGCATTTGCTGGACGAGTACCTCCAGCAGGGCGGCAGGTTGGGCATTTTCGCCGATCCTCCGATCTTGGAAGCGGCTATCGTGGGAGAGGCAGCCAACCGTTTCTTGGCAGAAGATACCCCCTTCAGCGCGTATCTGTGGGACGAATTCGGCGTGCGGCTGCGCGACGCCTTTGTGATCGAAACGCAGCCGGATCTGGTCAACGGCAGCGAGTGGATGCCCATCATCCATACTATCGCGCCGCATACGATCATGAGCGATGTGCGCGACGAGCCGATCTCCATGCGGTTCGCGCGCCCCATCGAGCTGGTGCAAGCGCCGGACGAGCGTCAGGGGCGCTACGCGCGCGATCCGCTGCTTTTCACGTCCGAAGCGTCTTTTGGCGAGGCGAATATCGAGGAGTTCCTCGCCAATTCGCGCGTGGAGTACAACCCCGCCGAAGGGGACATCCCCGGGCCGCTGCTGGTGGCCGTGACGGTGCGGCGGCAATTGGAGTTCCAGGAAGAAGCGCAGCCCCGCTTGGTGATCGTCGGCGACTCCGACGTGCTCAAAAATGAGTATGTGAAATCGGTGCCGGGGAATGTTTTCTTGTGGACGGATGTGGTAGACTGGCTGACCGGCTTTTCGGAGGCGGTTTCCTTCACACCGGTGAACGATCCGACGTTGCTCAAGTTGGTGGCTTCTTCTCAGGAACGCAAGACCATCGCCATTGTGACGATGATCGTGCTGCCCGGGCTGGTGTTGCTCAGTGGGTTGGCCGTTTGGTGGTATCGGCAGCGTTTGTAGTTGTAGATAGCCGCCAACGCGAGGAAGTGGTGCGCTTATGCTCAAACGCTCGCACGGTTACGCGCTTCTAATGGCTGTGGTGGCCGTCATGCTGCTACTTTTGATGTTGGATGATCCGGAAGCGCATCAACGCCAGCTTCGTGACTTCCAATCCACGCAACAGGCCGTGATGGCACGTTTGCTCTTCCCCGAAGTGCGCCGGTCGGCGCAAGTGGTCGGCATGGACGCGGTAGACGTGGCTGCCGAACGCGGTTTGTTGGTGATGCGCAGCGAGACGGGGTTGTGGTTTGCGCCGGAGATCGCCGATCTCCAACAAGCGCGCGCGCCGGAAACGCTCGACCAGGGCGCGTTGGAAAGTGCCGCTGCCGCGCTGTCTATGCTCTACGCGGATCGCGAACTGGAAGCCGCGCCGGAAGAGCTGGCGCAGTACGGCTTGCAACCGCCCCGTTACCGTTTTCGTTTTCGGGCACAGTTAGCCAGCGACCCGAAGCAACTTTTAGAAGCGACCTTAGAAATTGGTAACCTGAATCCTGAAAATGTGGCATACTATATGTATATCAGCACTGCGGCAGATGAAAATCCGCATATTTACTTGATCCGCAGGCAAACAGTGGATATGCTATTGAGTATGTTGACTGCGTCGTATTCTGTAAATCCATCCGATGAATCGCCAATGGGTGGTAAGCTGGGAACACCCGTGTCCTAAAAGCTGTCTTCAGCAGAAGGAGGCTGGACAGAGGGTGCCCTACCGTTGGCGGTAGGGTACTTTTGTGTAAGGGACAAAGCACGCAAACATGGCTATCGTGGAGATGCAACAAACACCACCTATCCTACCCGGCAGTCCGGCGTGGCAAGACCTCATTGCCCAGGGGCTACGGCAAGGTTTCATCACTTATGAGGAAATCCAAACCCGTATACCTGAACTGGAGCACAATGTGGAATTGCTCGACGAGCTGCTGGAAGAATTCCATAACGCGCACGTCGAGGTTTTGCCGCACGCGCCTTCGCCCAACAGCGAAACGTCGGTAGGGGAGACGGCGTCAGTGAACGAAGAAACGTTGGCCCCGCCAAAACGCCGGCTCGACCCCAAGACGCTTTACGAAGACTTGGTGGCCGACGAAGGTTATCAGCAAGCACTCGACAGCGACGACGTGGTCGGCCTCTACCTCAAAGAGGCCGGACGTGTGCCGCTGCTGACTGCCGAAGAAGAAGTTGCGCTTGCCAAACGCATGGAAGCGGGCAAGTTCGCTTCTGAGCAGCTCAAGGAGCTTGGCGATTCTCTGAGCGCAGAGCAACGCCGCGAACTCGAAGTGCTGGTCGAAGACGGGGATGCCGCCCAGGAATACCTGGTGCGCGCCAATTCGCGCTTGGTGATCAGCGTGGCAAAAAAATACGTCGGGCGCGGCGTGCACTTTCTGGACCTCATCCAGGAAGGCAACATCGGGTTGATCCGTGCGGCGCGCAAATTCGAATGGCGGCGCGGGCATAAGTTCAGCACGTATGCCACTTGGTGGATTCGCCAGGCTGTCAGCCGTGCAGTGGCTGACCAGGGGCGCACAATTCGCGTGCCGGTGCACATGGGCGACCAAATCAACCGGCTGCGGCGCATCTCGATGCAGCTCACGCAAGAACTGGGGCGTGATCCTAGCACCGAAGAAATGGCCGAGGCGATGGAGACCACACCCGAAAAGATCGACATGCTGATCGAAATATCGCGCCGTCCGATCAGCTTGGAAACGCCTATCGAGGAAGACGCCGATTCCGAGTTCGGCGACTTTATCGAAGACCAAAACAGTCCCAAACCGGTGGAGATCGTCACGCAAAATTTGCTGCGTGAACACTTGGAACTGGTTTTGGCGCGGCTGCCGGAACGTGAAGCGCACATTTTGCAGCTGCGTTATGGGTTGCTGGATGGCGAAACGCACACTTTGGAAGAAGTCGGGCAGCGCATCGGTGTCACCCGCGAGCGCGTGCGCCAATTGGAAGCGCAAGCGCTTAACCGGCTGCGCCACTCGTCCGCGCATCAGTTGCTGCAAGACTATCTGCTGGAAATATAGGAAAGCGCGCTATGCTGAAACGTGTCCCCTGGGTGTGGCCTGTGTTGCTGATTGTCGGCGGCGTGGCTCTGCTGCTGGAAAATTTCCTATTGCTGGATTTGAACTTGGCCCCGTATTGGCCGGTGCTGTTGCTTGCGGCGGGCGCACAGTTGGCGCTGCGCGGGGACATTGGTCCGGGCTGGCAAGCGCACACCTTCGGCATCACGCGCGGCAGCGTCACGTCGGCGGCGTTGGAAGTGGAAAGCGGCGAGCTGGACGTGCAATTGCACGCGCTGCATAAACCCGGACGCCTCATCGCGGGGCAGTATACCGCCCGCTCTCGCCCCGATTTGCGTGTGCGCCACAACCACGCCTTGCTGCGGATGCAGCGCGGGCAAAGCTGGTGGCTTTCGCTGGCCGATTGGGATGTGGGGTTGGCGACGGATTTGCCCTGGAGCGTGTTGCTCAGCAGTTATTTGGGGCACTTGGAGGTGGACTTGCACGATCTGCCTATTGATCGTGCTTACGTTGCGTCCGGCTTCGGCAGTGTCAACGTGGTGTGTCCCCGTGAAGCGGACGACGTGATCTTTGCGCGTTCCACCTTCGGCGACGTGCATCTAACCGTCCCCGAGCGCAGTTTGGCGCTGGTGCGTGTGCAAAGCGGCCCGCTGGGGCGTGTGCGTACCAACCGGCAACACTTCCACCAAGTGGGGCCAGGGCTTTATGCAAGCACGATGCTTTCTGAAGCCCCCGAAGATACCGAGCCGACGCTCTACGTGGTGGCGGGTACCACCTTCGGCACGGTCTACATCACCTAAATTCCCCCTGGCGAAGGTGGGAACATACGCATTGCGCGCTTTGTGCGCTCTCTCCGGTCACGGTTTTGCAGCTTGCTTACGCCGTGTGCGTACCGGCGGGCACTTCCACGCATCCGGCGGTGTTTGGGCGCGTAAGTCCTTGAACTTGGGCAAAATGCCGCAAGCGTAACAGTGTTCGCGACAATCCACGCGCGTCTTGCCCTCTTGTGACCACAGATACTCTTGCGTCAGATATTGCTTGGTGACCGCAATATCAATGTGATCCCAGGGGAAGACCTCGTCCAAGGGGCGTGGGCGGTGCGTGTAGAAGTCCATCTCCAAGCCTGCTTCGGCGAAGGCTTGCGCCCAGGCTTCATGCTGATGATGTTCCTGCCAGGCGTCGAACTTGGTGCCCAACTCCCAGGCACGTTGAACTACCGTACCCAGACGCCGATCCCCTCGGCTGAGGAACGCTTCCAGCAACGTTTCCTCCGGTCTGTTCCAACGTAGATGCAACCCGCCGCCGCGTAAACCGCGCTTGAGGATGGTTTGCTTGGCGTGGATTTGGTCGAGCGTGTCCAGCGAGACCCATTGAAAAGGTGTGTGTGGCTTGGGTACAAAAGTGCTCACGCCCACGTTGACTTTGGCTTTGTTGCCGTGAATTTTGCGCCCTTCGTCCAGTACACGCCGCGCCAACGCAACGATGGCTTCCACGTCTTCCAACGTTTCGCGCGGGTGGCCGATCATGAAATACAGCTTGATCGTGACCCAGCCGCGCGCATAGGCGGCGCGCACCGTTTCGAGCAGTTGCTCGTCGGGAATGAATTTGTTGATGATGCGGCGCATTCGTTCGGTGGCCGCTTCCGGCGCGAAGGTGAACCCGCTGCGGCGATTTTGTCGGATCGCGTCCATCAAATTTACGCTGACCGTTTCGATGCGCAAGCTGGGCAAACTGACGCCCAAGTTTTCGCCGTCGAAGTGTTGGGCGATGGCCGCGATCAGCTCCTGAATCTGTGAGTAGTCCGAAGTGGACAGGCTGAGCAAACTCAGCTCGTCGAAGCCGGTGTTGCTCACGATGGCGTCGGCAGCGGCGAGCACTTCCGGCACGGGACGTTCGCGCACCGGTCGCGTGACCATGCCCGCATGGCAGAAGCGGCAACCGCGCGTGCAGCCGCGCGTGATCTCGATGGGCGCGCGGTTGTGGATGGTATCCACGTGCGGCACGAGAAATTTGGTGAAGGCTGGGGGCAGCATCGGCACGATGCGTTTGCGCACAACGGGCGGCGCTTCCGGCACGGTGGATACCACGCGCGCGACCGTGCCGTCCTCGTAATAGTCCACGTCGTAGAAACGCGGCACGTACACGCCTTCGATTTGCGCCAGGGCGCGCAATTGCGCCTCACGGGGCTGGCCGCGCGTGGCTTGCACGGTGCGCGCCATGTCCAAAATTACGCCTTCCCCTTCGCCGATGGCAAAAGCGTCTATGAAGTCCGCCATCGGCTCTGGGTTGTAGGTGGAATGTCCGCCCGCGATCACCAACGGGAAACGCTCGTCGCGCTCTGTGGCACGCAACGGTATTCCGGCCAAGTCCAGCATATTGAGCACGTTGGTATAAAGCTGCTCGTAGGGGATGCTGATTGCCAGGATGTCAAAATTGCGCACAGGGTGCTTGCTTTCCAGCCCGTAAAGCGGCAACTCCTCGCTGCGCATGACCGCTTCCATATCCACCCAGGGTGAAAACGCGCGGTCAGCGAAGATGTCCGGCTGGTCGTTGAGCAGACCGTAAAGGATCATCCAGCCCAAATTGGACATTGCCAAATCGTAAATATCCGGGAAAGCCATCACCACACGCAGCGAGACGGCGTCCCAGTCTTTGCGCACGCTGTTGTATTCCCCGCCCACGTAGCGCGCGGGTTTTTGCACGGAGAGCAACACGCGCTCCAACGTCCGTTCGATCTGCTCTGGTGTGGAAAACCGTGTCTTCGGCATTGTCCAGGGCCACCTTTCCGATCCATATCAACGTCTGTTCAGAATATGGGCAATCTGCAGGAGGGTCAAGGGTCGTTCTGGGCAGGCTTGTTTCACAATGCTTGGTTTGTGCGCGCTCTTATGGGCTTTTTATCGTGTGTAGATCAAATTCTGAGCTTGCGTTGACGTGATTTTTATACAGACGCGGCACGCTATAGACGGCTTTGGGAAAAGGAATCATCCAAACCAAGTGAGTGACGAGGAGGTGTAACCATGCGTAGCTTGATGCGTTGGAATCCAAGCACGGAAGTTGAGGTTACCGATCCGTTCCGCGCGGTGGAAGAGATGTTCAATGAATTGTGGCGTGACTGGCCGACCCGTTGGATGTCGGATACCAGCCGCCCGATGTGGCGTCCCGCGATGGACGTGGTGGAAGGGGAAAACGACTACACTGTGCGGATTGACCTGCCCGGGATGAAGCCGGATGATGTGAAAGTGGAGATCGAAGACCACGTGTTGAACATCAGCGGCGAGATGGGCGACACCGTGGAGCGTGAAGGTGACCGCTATCATTACCGCGAGCGCCGTTACGGTGCGTTCCAACGGAGCGTGCGGTTGCCGAACACGGTGGACACGGAGAAGATCGAGGCTAACTTTGAAAACGGTGTGCTGAATATCGTTCTGCCCAAGTTGCCCCAAGCGCAGCCTAAGCAGATTGAGGTGAAAGCCAACAAGAAGAAATAAGCCTCGTGGTCCCCTGAAAAAACACCGGAGCTTTTCACGCTCCGGTGTTTTTTATTCGGACGTGGCGCGGCTTTCGATTTCTTGGGAAGAACGTTCGGCCACTTTTACCTGCAAGCGCATGAGGGGAATATGTTCTGGCGGCGCGTTTTGATCCCCTTCAATGAGCAAGAAGCCCCGTTCGGCATCCTGAAAATTGTAAAGCACTTTGGAACGCTGGGCGAAGCGTTCTTGCAGGGCTTCGACCAATGTTTCCGGTGCGGGCACGTAAGTGAAGATCGCGAACTTGGCTTCTTCCGGTGTGCCGATAAAATCGTCCTGCGTCCCGAGCTCTGCTACCGTGTCGGTCAGCACATGCGCGGCCACGCCGAGTGCTTCGTCGGCAACCAGAAAACCATAGGCGTCTCGGAAGGCCTCGAATCCTTCCATTGTCACGATCAAATGATGCCAACCGGTTTTGGTTTGCAACAGCTGATATTCGGCTTCTACCATCGGGCCGGAAGGCAAGCCGGTGCGCGGTTCGTGGAGATGATCGCGCGTGGCGCGACGGATCGAACCTTGCACACGCAAGCGCAGCTCTTCAACGTCAAAAGGCTTGGTCACATAATCGTCTGCGCCGAGTTCCAACCCCGCCACTTTGTCCGCGCGTCCGTCGCGCTGGGTCAAAAAGGTGATGGGGATATACTTGGTTAGGGTGGTCGTGCGCAACGCCTTACAGACGTTGAAGCCGTCCATATCCGGCAACATCACGTCGAGCAGGATTAAGTCCGGCAGCTTGGCGCGGCCTAGCGCGATCCCTTCCGCCCCCTCTGAGGCGTGGATGACCTCATAGCCCTGGTAGGTGAAGAACGTGACCAACATTTCCGCCACGTCGACATCGTCTTCGATGATGAGCAGGCGTTTTTTAGCCATATCCGGCAATCCCTTCTATGCCCGCATTGCGATTTGTGCCCACACCACCCAAAATCTTGTTGTGCGTGTAGTGTACCAAAAGACATCCACGAATGCACACGAAAACGCCCCACCGTGTTAACACAGTGGGGCGCGCATCAGTTGATTTTAGGGCGGACTACTTTTTCTTGCGACGCTGATACAAGAATGAGTAGAGCGGCAGCAGGGCAGATTGCGCCGTATCCCATACCACATCGGAGGCACGGCGAGCCAGATAACGCGCTTTGGCGACCGAAAAGAGACTGTGTGCAGCGCTGATCTCGCCGGTGCCCATCTTCATAACCACCGAGGCCCAGGTTAGTCCGGCGCCAAATGCGCACATTGCCACCAAGTCCCCATCCTTCAAGCGTCCCTCTTCGATAGCTTCGACCATCGCCAGCGGGACAGAGGCTGCCGAGGTGTTGCCGTAGCGGTCTACGTTGATGTAGAACTTGTCCAGCGGCACGCGCATTTGCTTGGCTGCCGCTTCGATGATGCGTGCGTTGGCTTGGTGTGGAATATAGAGATCGATGTCGTCCGGCGTCAAGCCGGCTTGATAAATGCTGCGCTTGAGCGAAGCGGCCAGCGTGCGCACCGCGAATTTGAAAACTTCTTGGCCGTTCATGCGCAAATATTGACGGCGTTCGTCCAATGTGCGCTGAGAAACGGGGTTGGTAGAGCCACCGTCCAGCACGTGCAGCGCCATCGCGCCCGAACCGTCCGAACCCAGCTCAAAGGAAAGCACGCCCCCCGGCTGGTCAGAAACTTCTACGACCGTCGCGGCAGCCGCGTCACCGAAGAGAACGCAGGTGCTGCGGTCGGTGTAGTCCAGCGCAAAGGAAATGATCTCCACGCCCACGACCAAGATGCGGTTGTATGCGCCGCTGGTGATGAACTGCGTAGCGGTTGCCAGCCCATAGGCCCAGCCCGAGCAGCCTGCAACCAGGCTAAAAGCACCGCATTTAGCGCCTAGCATCTCTTGTATCTGGCTGGAAACAGGCGGTACGAGGTAGTCCGGTGAGGAGGTGGCAACGATGATCAAATCCAAGTCGGTTGGCTTCAGTCCGGCCACCTTCAGCGCCTCACGCGAGGCGGCGGTTGCCATGTTGGACGTGGTGTCGTTTTCGCCGCGAATGTGGCGTTCCTTAATGCCCGTGCGCGTGGTGATCCACTCGTCGCTGGTGTCCACCATTTTTTCCAGATCGGAGTTGGTCAACACGCGCTCGGGCACATATTTGCCCCAGCCCGTGATTTTTGCATAGCGTTCGTTCATGGTCTGTTTCCCCGTCCTTGTGTGCTTACATCCCGCAGGGGACGAAAGCGTCTTTCTTCTCGCTGATAGGCTTCTAGGACGCAAAAACACCTGAGAAGCTAAGCGGTGACGGTGTGCCGACTGCGCCATGATTCCAGCGCGCCGGGCACGAGCGCGCGCGAAACGAGCAGCACCACGCCGGCGGTCAATGTTGCACCGCCTATGCCCGCGACCAACTGAACGTGCGGGGGAAGATGCCGCACGCGCCCCCATAACGAACGTTGCGGGACAACAGTCGGCGCGGTTTCCAATTGTACGCCGAGCTGTCGCACAAATTGCTCGGACGGCATAACTTCGGTCATGGCGTGCTGGATGTGTTCGGCCAACATCACCAATTGGGCAGCCTGGGCGCGGGTTTCTTCGTCGTAAGCGGAAAGCAGCGTTTCGCGGTCTGTCGAACCCGCTACCAGGGCATCAGCGTGCGTCATCAGCAATTCTTGTAATGCACGTTGCGCTGCGCGGTTGTGGAAACGTGGCAAAATGAGCCGTAAGGGGTGTGCTTTCATAGTGCGCTGAGGCCTCGATCCCGTTTTTTGCTTGGACTACATGTGACCGTGCGATGCTTCAGTTCGCGTTGCGCCGCCGGACAGAAAAACGCCGTGAAGAATGTTTGAGAGTGCGCGGTGGGGTGTCTTCTTGGGCGGCCAAATTCTCGCGCAATGCAAGCAGCGTTCGGTGATACAACGATTTGATCGCGCCTTCCGTGCGGTTCATGATCCGCCCGATCTCTGCGTTGGGCAGGCGCTCGACGAATTTCAAAATCAAAAGCTGTTGGCGTTCGGCGGGCAGCTCTCGAATGAATTGCAACAAGCGTTCTTGCTCTTCGTGGCTTTCGGCCAACGCTTCTGGGGCCTGGGATTTCATGCTGCTGGTGATCTGCTCGTCCAACGGGACGATTTTTTGGCGTCCCCGATCACGATGCCAGTTGGCGACCAAGTTGTGCGCGATGCGGTATAGCCACGCCGAAAAGGGTACCCCCCGATCCGTATAGCTTTGCACATGCGCCAACGCCCGAAAGAATACGCGCGATGTTAAGTCTTCGGCGTCATGGTGGTTGCCGGTGCGATAGTAGACGTAATTGTAAATCTTACGTACATAGCGTTGGTAAAGCTCGCCGAATGCCGCCGAGTCTTCCTTGGTCCACGCCACCAATTGGGCGTCGTCAGCTTCCGCGTAGTTGCGTTCGGGCGGAGTGTTCGGCTCGGTCATGCGTACTAACACCTCACGTGAGCAATGGTTACGGGGGTATCATGTCATGCGCACAAGGGAAGGGCGCGCGGCACGAGTTTGGGTGTGTTGTCAGCGCGACGTGCTCAACACGGCGCAGGTCACGTTGCGGGGAGTATACCAGGCATCCCCATGCCGGACTAGAGATAAACGCACACGCGCCACGCTTTTCACGTGGCGCGCGGTTGTTCGAATGACAATGCTAGACGGCGCACAAGCCCTTGCGTGTTCGGGGAATTACCCCTGTTTTCTTTGCAGACAAGCGTGCCGTTTTACAGCCCCGCTTCTTTGCGCAGCAGCTCGGCTTTGTCCGTCTGCTCCCAAGCCACGTCCAAGTCATCGCGGCCAAAGTGTCCGTAGGCGGCAACTTGCCGGTACTGCGGTTTGCGCAAATCCAGATCTCGGATGATGGCTGCCGGACGCATGTCGAAATGGGCGTTGATCAGTTCCACGATGCGCGCGTCGGGGATTTTGTTCGTGCCGAATGTTTCGATGGAAACCGACAACGGGTGTGCCACGCCAATGGCGTAGGAAATTTGGATCTCGAAACGAGCGGCCAGCCCCGCAGCCACAACGTTCTTGGCGATGTAACGCGCCATGTACGCGCCGGAGCGATCTACTTTCGTCGGGTCTTTGCCAGAAAACGCGCCGCCGCCGTGCCGCGCGATGCCGCCGTAGGTGTCCACGATGATCTTGCGACCGGTCAGCCCTGCATCTCCCAGTGGCCCGCCGACCACAAAGCGACCGGTTGGGTTGACGTAGTATTGGGTGTGCTCGTCTAGCAGCTCGGCAGGCACGATCTCGCGCACCACGTGTTCCAAAATGTCCGCGCGGATCTGCTCGTTGGAAACTTCCGGCGCGTGTTGTGTGGAAACTACCACCGTATCAACGCGCTTGGGCTGCCCATACTGATATTCCACCGTGACCTGCGTTTTGCCGTCTGGACGCAGATAGGGCATGAGGCCGTTGCGTCGCACTTCGGCCAAACGGCGCGCCAATTTGTGTGCCAGGGTAATCGTCAAGGGCATCAGCTCCGGCGTTTCGTCACACGCAAAGCCGATCATCATGCCCTGGTCGCCCGCTCCAACGGCGTCCAATTCGGCTTCGGTGGCTTGGCCGGTGCGCTTTTCTAGGGCTGCTTCTACGCCCTGGGCGATGTCGCGGGACTGTTCCTTGATCGAAACGATCACGCCGCAGGTGTCGGCGTCAAAGCCGAACTTGCCGCGTGTGTAGCCGATGTCACGCACCACATCGCGCGCCAGTGTGCCGATGTCTACATACGTTGCGGTGGTGATCTCGCCCATGACCACAATCAGGCCGGTGGTGACGGCGGTTTCGCAGGCCACACGGGCATTGGGGTCGTCGGCTAGGATAGCGTCGAGTACGGCGTCCGAAATCTGGTCACACACCTTGTCAGGGTGTCCCTCGGTCACGGACTCAGAAGTGTAGAACAGTTGCGGGGAAGACATAAACGTTGTGTTGCTCGTTTTCTCGCTCACGGTAGCTCCTTCATCCAACGTTGGAATGTCCAGGGACGCGAAAACCCCCTGCACACTCTGCCAGGGGGCGTTATCACACAAGTTGCCTCGGCATCAGGCCACGCGAGGACCGTGGACAACGCTCTCATCTTCCAGAAAACCTGACGGAATTGGCACCGTTCTCTGTGGGGGCGTTGTGGCCTGACCCAAACAGGGAGGTTGCCGCGGCTTCATCGGGCCGGTCCCTCTGCCGCTCTGGATAAGAGTGTTTCCGCTTCCGGTATCATGTTCATAGCGCCTAGGCTCACGCTTATAAGGCGCTTCTTGCAAGTGGCTTTGATGATAGCATTCTGGACAGAAGTTGCCAAAAACTCATCCGGTAGTATGCCGCGCAACATTTTTACGTTGACCGAGCGGACGCACTGTGCTATATTGACAGTAGTTCTTAGCGTTCTGGCAGTCTCTAAACTCCTGATCTGCATATCAAACCCACAATTGTTAGCACATCCAACCCTCAAGCTGCGACGGCATGAGATTTCACATGCAGGGTATCAAGCCCTATAACAACTCTTGCGCACGACTCGATACTCAACAGCATGGTGTGTTGAGAACGTCCCTTGCAGCCTGAGGCCCCAAGCGGAGACCCCCTACTATGGACATAGCTGAACTGGAGATGCAAAACCTGGAAACCTTGCGCGATATGGCCCGCGAGGCCGATATTGCAGGGTTTAGCCGCATGAAGAAACAAGATTTGATCTTGCGTCTTCTGCGCGACAAAGCCGAGCGACAAGGCCATGAGCTGCGCGGCGGTATTCTTGAGATCACCGACGACGGCATTGGCTTTTTGCGTACCGAGCACTATCTCCCTGGCCCGAACGACATCTACGTGAGCCAAACGCAAATCCGCCGGTTTGGGTTGCGTACCGGTGATATGGTGATCGGACAAGTACGCCCGCCCAAAGATTCCGAAAAATATTATGGTTTGCTGCGCGTGGAAGCGGTCAATGGGCTGGACCCTGAACTGGTCAAGCATCGCGCGCGCTTCGACGATCTGACGGCCATTTTTCCCGAAGAGCGGTTTATTTTGGAAACCCGCCCGCGCATCCTTTCCACGCGCTTGCTCGACTTGATCGCACCTATTGGTCGTGGACAACGTGGCCTCATCGTTAGCCCGCCCAAAGCAGGGAAAACAACCGTCCTCAAGGAAATTGCCAACGCGCTGAGCCAAAATTATCCCGACGTGCATTTGCTGGTTGTGCTCATCGGAGAACGTCCGGAAGAAGTGACGGATATGGATCGCTCGGTGCAAGCCGAAGTCGTCAGCAGCACCTTTGACGAGCCGGTTGCCTATCATGTGCGCGTGTCCGAAATGGCCTTGGAACGCGCCAAACGCTTGGTGGAATCCAAACGTCACGTCGTGATTTTGCTGGATAGCATCACGCGGTTGGCACGTGCGTATAACCTGGTGGTGCCCCCCAGCGGACGCACCCTCACCGGTGGGCTTGACCCTTCCGCGCTCTATCCGCCCAAGCGCTTTTTTGGCGCGGCGCGTAACGTGGAAGAAGGCGGCAGCTTGACCATCATCGCAACGTGTTTGGTCAAAACCGGCAGCCGCATGGACGACGTGATTTATGAGGAATTCAAAGGCACGGGCAATATGGAGCTGCACCTTTCCCGTGAACTCCAAGAACGGCGTATCTTCCCCGCCTTTGATGTCATGCAATCGTCCACACGCCGCGAAGAGTTGCTTTTGGGACCGGATATTTTGCAGCGCGTTTGGACGATGCGACGCATGTTGGTGCAGATGACCCAGCCGCCCGCCAATTATGACACGGCAAGCGCAACCGAGGCTTTGCTTAACCGCTTGCGTCATACCGAGTCTAACGAACAATTCTTGGAAGAACTGACTGATGGAATCTAAAGGTTGACGAGCGTTCTTTGGCTCATTTCTTGGGCTGTGTGAAATTCCACTGCCCCTCTCGTTGCCTAAACGCCTTGGCCCGACTGGGCTTGGCTGTCAAATCCATCATGTGTGTTTCCTTCGTTACCGGCGCATCGCTGCATGTGAGGCGCAGGGTTGTTGTGTTACCTGGCCCGCGTTTCTTCCGGCTGTGGTGAAAATGACACAGGGAAACGGTTTTACACAGTCCCCCTAAATCAACTACAATCTGGACATCACGTGCCTATCAGTACCTCTGCGTTTCAGGGGAAGGAGCGCTCGTCATGTCCGGAGTTGCTACATTGCCCGCCTTTTTTCTCGTCAATCCGGTTAGCCGCAGCTTTGTGGTCTATGATCGTTTCAATGCACCGCGCAACTACACCTTTGCCCCGACCAAAAAGCAGCTCCATGAAGGGACAGACTTGGCTGCCATTGACGGCCAGGGGCATCCGGTCGCTGTGCTGGCAGCACAGCGCGGCGTGGTGGACTATATTGGTTTTGCGCCCCAGGGCTACGGAAACCACGTGCGTATCGTGCACGAGTGGGGTGACCAAACGTATGTCACCTGGTACGGTCACCTTTCGGCGATCACGGTGCGTGTGGGGCAATTCGTACAGGCGGGGCAGAAGATCGGCATCGCGGGCACGACCGGCTTTTCCACCGGCATCCATTTGCACTTGACGCTGCAACACATCGGGCATGGGCTAAGCGGCTATGTGGTGGACGATGTGGTCAACCCCGAGCCGTATTTCCTCTTCCAAAACATCCCGCAGTTCGACGAGCTGAGCTATGTGGCAGATGTGACCATCCCCGATGGGGAGGAAATGAAAGCCGGACAGGCTTTTACCAAAACATGGCGCGTGCGCAACACCGGCTCGCGTGCTTGGGACGCGCGTTATAAGTTCGTCTTTGCGGGCGACGCGCGCATGA
>CAZZNC010000003.1:0-21242 GCA_964655405.1 uncultured Anaerolineaceae bacterium
CGTCCGGCTGGAAGATGCTATCCCAACCAAAACCGCACGCCCCGCGCGGCGTTTCCGCAATCTGCCCGTGTGTCTGACCGACAAAGGTACGTAGCGTTTCCCCGTTGAAAAGGCACAGCGCGACGGTGGCGGTGGCACTGCGGTCTTCCCAAGCGTCCAATTGGCGGCACAGCCCTTCTTCCCCTACCGCGCCCGTTACCCACTTGATCAGTGCGCCCGGATAACCGTTCCAAGCGTCTAGGCTCAGCCCCGTGTCTTCCACCAGCACCCATCCGGAGCGCAGCTCGGCGTAGGCAGCGCGCGCTTTATGTGCGGCAACCTCGGCAGGGTCGAGCGTCTGGACTTCCGGCAGATCCAACGCAACACGCACCATGTCCAGCACGCAATCTTCCAGCGAGCGGTGAATTTCGCGGAACTTTTCGGCGTTGGAGGTGACAAAATACAGTTTTTGCGGGGGCATTGTGAACGCTCCTTGTGCATCAAGGCAGGCAAGTTCTGAACGGATTGATACCGCATCCGACGCGGGCGAGCGTGTGTCGAATACTACGTTTTTCAGGGTGTTTTTGGTATGTTCTGGACTGCCTCTCCACAGGCAGATGCGGTATGATCGAACAAAAGGTTTTTCAAGCTCGTTTCAAAGGACTATTTAGAGGAGAGTATTCTCTATGGCAACGGCATTGACACCGGAAGAACTCAAGCACACCCACAAATTGTTGGCCGAGTTCTCCTACGAGGTGCGTCCGGTCGAGCGCGGATACGCCAACCGCACGCTGTACATCAACCTTTCAGACAATACCATCCGCTCCAAGCCCGTCACCCAGCAAATGAAAGACATCTTCACCGGTGGCAAAGGGTTCGAAATGTGGCTGTTGTGGAACGCGATAGACGCGAACACCACTTGGGACGATCCGCGAAACGAACTCATCATTGCCGGCGGGCCAATTGGAGGCATCACAGCCTATCCTGGGTCGGGCAAATCCACGATAGTTACCATTTCACCGCTGACCCACTCGGTCATTGATAGCAACGCGGGCGGCTACTTTGGCCCCTACCTGAAGTTTGCGGGGTGGGACGCGCTGGAAGTTCAAGGCATCGCCGAAAAAGACGTGATCATTTTCATTGACGGGGAAAACGGGCGCGTCACCATTGAAGAAGCTCCGCTAGAACCCCTGGACACCCACTTGATCAATAGCATATTGACCGAAATGTACGCCAAGAACCCGCGTGACAAGCGCAGCGTTTCGGTGGTTTCGGCAGGACGAGCCGCCGACCATTGCCGCTATGCGGCACTCAATTTCAGTTGGTACGATCTGCGGCGCAAAGAAGTACGCATCAAGCAAGGGGCACGCGGTGGCCCGGGGCATGTCCTCCGGCACAAGCGTATCAAGGCGTTGGTGGTGTACTACAGCCAGATGAAGGGCGACAGCAACCATCCGGCCAACATGGATCTGATTCGCCAAGCGGGTACACGTATCAACAAAGAGATCGCCGAACTGGACGACAAGCAGAACAGTATGCGTAAAATCGGCACAGGGCATCTGCCGCCCATTATGAACGAATTCGACTTGCTGCCGGTGCACAATTACCGTTACGGTTCGCATCCGGAAGCCAACAAGATCGATTCCAGCGTGTGGTTGGAACTCTACACGCAGGGCATGGTAGACAGTTGTTGGTATGGTTGCACGCTTTCTTGCTCGCACGGTGTGGATCATTTCCATCTGCAAACCGGCCCGTACAAGGGGCAGGCGGTGTTGGTGGACGGGCCGGAATACGAAACCATCGCAGGCTTGGGGTCGAATATCGGCAATTTCGATCCGCTGGCGATTTTGGAGCTGAATTTCTATTGCGACACGTATGGGGTAGACACCATTTCCTTTGCCGATTCGGTGGCTTTCGTGATGGAATGCTACGAAGAAGGGGTCATTGACGAGAAGGTTACCGGCGGGCTGAAGATGAATTGGGGCAACGTGAAGGCCGTCGCCGAGCTGTTGCACCAATTGGCACGCGGTGAAGGCTTTGGATACATCGTAGGCCAGGGCGTGCGTTATATGAAACAGCTCTTCGCGGAAAAGTACGGTGCAGACCCTGCCTTTTTGCAGGATATTGGCATGGAAGTCAAGGGGATGGAAATCTCCGAGTACATGACCAAAGAATCATTGGCGCAACAAGGCGGCTACGGGCTGGCGTTGAAGGGCGGACAGCACGACGAAGCCTGGTTGATCTTCATGGATATGGTCAACAAGGAACTTCCAACTTTCGAGGCCAAAGCCGAGGCGTTGCACTACTTCCCGCTTTGGCGCACATGGTTTAGTCTGCACGGGCTTTGCAAGCTGCCCTGGAACGACATCGTGCCCGCCAACAACGCGCAGACTGCCGAGCCGAACAAAGTGCCGGAACACCTCGAAAACTACACCTGGCTTTACGAAGGGTTGACCGGCAAACCGACTACACCCGACGATCTGGTTGCACAGTCCGAGCGCGTCTACAATTTCCAGCGGCTGGTGGCGCTCAAGCTCGGTTTTGGCACACGCGAACATGACCAGTTGCCGTACCGTGCAATGGGGCCGGTGACCGTTGACGAATATCAATCACGCATGGAACGTTACGACAAACAACTGCGCGATGAGGTTGGTATCGATCCGGATGCGCTGAGTGTCGAAGAAAAAGTTGCCAAGTTGCGTGAATACCGCGAAGCACGTTACCGGCAGTTGACCGACACGGTTTACGCACGGCGCGGATGGGACACGAACGGCATTCCCACGCTGGAAAAGGTGCGCGAACTGGGCATTGATTTCCCCGACGTGGTGGCACTGATCAAGGAAAAGACCGGCGCAAACGCTTAGTGCGTCGTGCGTGTCACTTACGCGCTTTGCACGCGGTGGCCTGGGGACGGAGACTCTTCAGGCCGCCGCTTTGACGTTCGACAGCGTGCCCCAAAGCACAACCAGGGCTTGACATGCCCTGGTCGTCGTGTGCTATGCGGTTGTCGTGTACTTGCGCTCAGCTGAGGTAATCGCGCAGATTGTGCGCCAGCCGAGGATGGCGCAGACGGCGCAGCGCTTCTTTTTCCAACTGGCGGATGCGTTCGCGACTCAGACCAAATTTGTTGGCGATCTCTTCCAACGTATGCGGCTCTCCGCCGCCCAGTCCGAAACGCAGCCGCAGAATATGGCTTTGGCGCGGCGTCAATTCGCTGAGCACTTCCTCGATAGTTTCTTGGAGCAGGTGTTGCGTAGCGGCTTCGACAGGGCTGGGTGAGTCCTGGTCTTCGATGAAGTCGCCGAATTCACTATCGCCGTCGTCGCCTACAGGGCGCTCTAACGCGATGGCATGCTGACTAGCGTCCATCATGCCGCGCACCGATTCCGGCGGCAGTTGCATTTCCTGGGCGATCTCTTCTGGTGTGGGCCGATGGCCGAGCGTCTGTTCCAAGACTTGTGCCGTGCGGTACATTTGGCGGATGCGTTCGGTCATGTGTAAGGGAATGCGAATGGTACGGGTTTTTTGCGCCAACGCACGGGTGATCGCTTGGCGAATCCACCACGTGGCATAAGTGCTGAAGCGGTTGCCGCGCTTGTAGTCGTATTTGTCCACCGCGCGCATCAGACCGACGTTGCCTTCTTGGATCAAATCGGGGAAGGGCAAGCCTTGCCCCATGTAACGTTTGGCGATGCTAACAACTAGGCGCGTGTTGGCGCGTCCCAGATGTTCGCGGGCTGCTTGTCCGTCGTCAACCAAACGCCGCAGCGCATCTATTTCTTGGAGCGAAAGCGTCAACGTAGCATCGTTAAGGCGCGCAAAAGCATCGCGGCCTTTTTCGATGCGCTTGGCAAGTTCGATTTCTTCCTGGGCAGTCAAAAGTGGCTCTTGGGCCATCTGACGAAAGTACAAACCGACCGGATCGTCAGCAGAAACGGCATTGATATCGCCCACGTTGGGGTCACGGGGGGCAGCTCCGGCTTGGAACGTTTGTCCCCGGCCTAACAAGCTGGTGTCCTGCTCCACTTCATGTTGCCGCAGCTCGATACCGAGTTCATCGAGTTCATCCAATACGGCTTCAATGGCACTCACGTCGTCACTATCTTCATCTAGCAACTCCAGTACGTCCTCGAACGTTACATAGCCTCGCTGATCAGCTCGATTCATCAGTTCCTGAATCACGTGAATCCCGTTGCCTCCTGAAGTGTCGCTGATTTGGCTCACGGCCTAACTGACGCTTGCTCATTTGCCGTTCATTCCGCATCAGCTTTATGGTCCTTAGGAGCACGTTTTATGATTATAGCATGATTCAAATGGGGGTGGAAGCGTCTGAACTTTGGGGCCTGGGGCCTGGTCCCAATCCCAAGTCCCAAGTCCCTGATCCCTGGTGAATTTGAGCACATTTGCCCCCGCTCCGCGCCCCGCGTACACTAACACCATGACATCGGCACGCGCCACATGGGGGTAAGCGCGCATGACCCACATTCCCAATCCCTATAATCCGCTCCGGCCTTCGGACAATCCGCGCGCCTTTTTCGGACGCGCCGAGGTGTTTGCCTTCTTCCGACAACATTTCGTCGGCACGGCATTAGAACGCCCGCTGATCGTCTTGGGACGGCGCGGACTGGGCAAAAGTGCCGTGCTGCATCGGCTCAGCGCGCAGCTTGAGGATCGTTATCGTGTCAGCGTGATCGAGTTGGTGACACTGGCCCCGCTGGACGAGCTGACCTTGCTCGCCGCATTGGTCAACGCCATCACGCGCACGCTGGAAACCACCGGTGCCAGCACCTACCGCCTGCCAGACTGGCCCGCCAAAGCCCCCGATTTGCCCACCGAGGAACTGCGCGCCTGGTTCGCCGACGAGTTTCTAAATGTGGCGCTGGCTGCTTTGCGCGTGCGGCATCTGGTGCTGGCCTTTGACGATGCGCATTTGCTGTGGGAAGCCGCCGAACAAAGCACACTGTCCGCCGACTGGTGGGACGTGCTCGGTGATTGGCTGACACGCTACGCCCGTTTGGACGTGGTGCTGACGTTCGATGCCGCGTGGGAAGACCGACTGCTTGCACATCCGCTACTCAACGCTCCCACCACACACATCCGCTTGCAAGAACTGACGCCCCAAGACGCCGCACGCCTCGTCCACGAACCCGTCGCGGAAGCGTACACATTCGAGGATGGCGTCGTCGAGCAGATTTTGACGTTGGCGGGCGGACATCCCTTCTTGTTGCAGGCCATCGGCTTTTTGCTCTTCCGCCGCTCCGAGGAACACGGCCACGCCGAGCCGATTTCTTCGGACGACGTGCAAGCGATTTTGCCCGCTGTGCTCGACCAAGCCGATACGATCTTCGCGCCGCTGTGGGGCGCGTCCACCCATAACGAGCGCGTCACGCTGAGCGCGTTGGTGCGGCTGAGCGAGGCGCTGGACAACGCGCCGATTCCCTTCGCCACGCTTTACGACTGGCTGCACAAAGCCGGTTATGAGCTGAACCGCACACAGCTTGCCGCGGCGCTGCGCAGCTTGGGCTACGCAGGACTTGTACATGCCGAGGGAGACACGTATCGTTTGCCCGCACGCTTGATCGCGGATTGGGTGCGTGCTAACGTCACGCCGCCGCCCCCTCACGCACACGCCGGAAGCTCCACGCGACGGCGGGCGTTGCTGGGCACGTTGGCGCTGCTGGGTATTGTGGCGCTGGTTGGGATTTTCGCCTTGCGCAACGCAGGAAAACCGGACGAAACGCGCTCGGGAAATGTGCGCACACCGGACGCCCCTACCGCGACGTTGGCGTTGGATTTGGAAGGCACGCGCCGAGCAGACTTTGCCACACAGACCGAGGCAGCCCGTCCCACTGCCACGCCGAGCGCCACACGCACACGCCGCCCCTCGATCACACCGAGCGTCACACCGTCACCCACGCACACGCCGACGGCTACCGTCACGCGCACACCCAGCATCACGCCGAGCGCCACGCGCACGCGGCGACCTACGCGCACACCCAAACCGACCGAAACGCACACGCTCGACCCGGGCGCGTGAACGCGCACTTTTATTCAGCGAGCATCAATTGGAAAACGCCCGCCTGCACACTCGGCACGACGAGCGCACCCGCGTCGTCGCTGCTCAGCGTAGTGCTGAGTTCCCCTTCGCCCATAAGCTGATAGTCAGCTTCCGGCACCAGGCCGGTGAGCAGCAACGTCTGCACTCCGGGGGCCACTTGGAAAACCGCCGTTTTCACGTCTGCACCATCTTCGGGCGTGGGGTCGAACATCGCTTGCATCGTACCCATCGCCACCCCGCGCATGGTGTCGCTTTCGACCAGCACGCCGGACGGCGGCGGCGATTGGTCGGCGTCTTGGGCCACGAACACGGTCAAGAACCAATTTTCCAAGTTCGGATGTGCGGGCGCGATCTCTAGGCGAAAGTAACCGTAAGGGTCGCTCTCGAAGTTGTTTTCCACCGGTTCTCCCCAAGATTTGTCCACCACCTGACCGGCCACCTGATAGCCCGCCACCATCGTCACGTGGCTGTCCGGCAACAAATTCTGCATGTAGATCGCGCTCTCCCCCACCAGCGAGCCATAAAACAAGCCGGAGGGCGTCGGTTCGGTCTGGAAGTGGAACACGACCAGCGGCGTATAACTTGGGTAGGTGCTCACCACGCGGTCGAAAACAAAAACCGTGTCGGGCCGCCAGTAAACCAACTCGCGGTATACGGCACTGACCTTAGCGCGGTTTTCCGGCGTGGTGTAAACGGTGCTGTTGTAAGCGCCGGTGATGTCCGCGCGTAAATACGTGATGCCGCCCTGGTCGCTGACACGCACCAGCGAGCCGGTGTCGTAAGCGTGCCAGTGCTCCAGCAAAAAGTTCGTGTTGATGGCCGTGCGTGGCTGCGGAGACATGCTGCGTTGCCCGCAATCATTCAGCCACACATCGCGCTCGTTGTTGGGACGGATGCCGTCGAACGTTTCGCCCAGGTCGCAGATCAAAATGCTGTTGGCGGCAACGGTGCGCACATACCAATTGGCGTCGTGGTCGGACGTACCGTCCCCGCTATAGACGCCGCTGCGCACGAGCAATTCCTCGCCGTTATGGTAAACGGTGAAATTCCCCTGGTCGAAGAACTGATGATAGGCCAGATGATCGCCTGCGTTGAAGCTGACATACGTGGCGGCGGTGTCCATTTCCGCGCCAGTGGGCTTGGTCCACGCGGAGCGCATGAACACGTGCCCCAGATAGGACGCGACCCAGGTCAGTTGGAACGGTGGAATGGCGGGCGCTTGCGGGTCACGCCACAAAAATTCTTCGGTGATCATCCACGCGGGCATGAAGTCCGGCGGCTGGCTCAAAAACCAAGCCATCCAACTGGCATATTCGGTTTTGGCAAAGACCGCCTGCAAAAGTAAATCTTGTGCACGCCCAAAAGGAAAAATGCCATGATATCGTTCGGAGTCCCCGATGATCGAAGGATAGCTGTGCATCGGATCGCCCCAATCGGCGTTGAAGGTGTGCGCTTTCCCGGGATGGTAGAGGAACATATCATAGGCCAAGCGGTCGTACCACCACGTAGTATCGTCAAAGTAATTTTCACCCGCCGCCGTCCACCAAGCCAACGCCGTTTGCACCTTCGGCCAATTGGCGATGAAGCCATAAACCGGCCCTTCGGCCCAAGCCCCGCCCGTCTGAATATCCAGCGCAGGGATGAACACCTCGGTGAGCGTGTCGCGGCAAAAGTCCAGCAGCACCGGCACGCTCTCGTTTTCGCCCCACAACGCCAACCCCGTTGCGGTCAACGCCCAGAGCCAGCGTGGTGAATAGTTGCCAAAGGCCATGATGTCCTTGCCGTCAGCCCACACGATGCTTTCCTCGTCGGCTGTCGGGTCGAAAAGCACGTTCGCCGCACGCCAAAGCGTCTGGCGCAACGCGGCACGGTCTTCGTGGGAAAGCGCATCGTAAAGCCAATCGTACCCCACCGCCAGGGCCGCCACGTCTTCCAGCAAATCACCGTCAAAACCGCCCTCACCCGTGAGCGCCGGATGGTTTTCGATGCGGTTTGCCAACGTGACCATGATCACGCGGGCGCGCGTGGCGTAACTCGAATCGTCGGTAACCAACCAGGCCAAAGCCAACGCACGTAGCGCTGTGCCGGCAGACCAATCGGCATCTTCTTCCGGTTCTGTGGAATCCACATAGGCGGAGAAGGCTTGCCAAGCGGCGGTTTGTGCTTCAGCGCGCGGTTTGAGTGTTTCCTCTATGTAGGCACGTGTGATCAGCAAACGCGGGTGTTCGCCAAACGAGGCTACCGGCATGGGGGGCGTTCCCCAACCTGCTTGGGCGCTTGCTTGGCGCGCCGTGTGCAAAGGCAAAACCAGCCCGCCCAGCCATCCAAACACAATCAACATTCCCCACAGCCGTTGATAGCGTCTCATTACGCAGCTCCTCTTGTTGACGGGCGCTTTTCCACCCGCGCGATGCCCATTGTTCAGAACGACGTTTCGTCGCTATCCGTCACCAGCAGAGCCGTTGGCTCCAGCCGCAACCATGTGCGCCCTATGCGGAACAACTGCCCGGGGTGCAGTTCCACCCGTTCGTAGATACGTTCTTTGCCCAAGTAGGTGCCGTTGGTGCTGCGCAAATCCTCCAACCAAAAACGCTGTCCGTCGTAGACAATAGAAGCGTGCTCCCGCGAAACCTGGTTGTCATAATTCAGACAAATGTCGCTTTCTTCGCGTCGCCCCACGATGAGCACCATGTCCGGTGTCGCTTCCAGATACAACACGTCCCCGTCGCGGGGGCCGCTCATCAGTCCGATGGCAATGTAGGGCATCGGTCACTCCTCCCCCTGTGCCAGACGCTTCCGCGCCTGGATGCGCATCTGTTGCGATGGATGGTGCGAGGGGTCAAGTTCCAACGCACGGTTGAAAGCCTGGAGCGCTTCGGCCCAGCGTTCCAAACGCATCGAAGCTTCTCCGAGATTGTGCCAAAACCAAACGCTGCGCGGAGTGGCAGCCGTGGCTTTCTGGTGGCTGGCGAGCGCGTCTTTCCAGCGCCCCAACGCCGCATATACCAAGCCCATGCCGTTCCACGCCCAGCCGTAATCCGGCGCGCGGTTCACGGCCTGACGATAGGCGAGCAACGCCTCTTCGTAGCGCCCCATACGCCGCAAAATCTGTCCCCGTCGCGCCCAGGCGATCTCGTTGCTGGGGGCCAACCCCAATACGTGATCCGTCACGCGCAACGCTTCAGGGAGTTGTTCCAGTGCCAGCAAAGGCTCAATCCGGTGTAGCCAATACCAAACGCCCTGAGGGGCTTCGGCGACGGCGTGTTCGTAACTGAGCAACGCTTCTTCGCGGCGCTCCAACGCCTCCAACGCTTGCCCGCGCCCGTCCCACGCCCACGCATAATGTGGACTGATCTGCAAAGCACGGTCGTAGGCTTTCAGTGCCTCATCGTAGCGTTGTAAACGGCGTAGCACCTGCCCGCGTTTGGCCCAACATTCCGCATGATGTGGGTTGAGCCGCAACGCCTGCCCCAACGGCTGCAATGCCTCTTCGTAGTGCCCTAGTACGACCAACTCGTCCGCTTGGTTGTACCAAAACCAAACATCATCCATCTGCAAGTTGGACGCTTGGCGAAAGCACGCCAATGCCTCTTCATGGCGCTCCAACGCGCTGAGCGCCAACCCGCGCCCGTTCCATGCCCAAGCGTAATCCGGCGCCAGTTCCACCGCGCGCGTATAGCTTGCCAACGCTTCTTCGTTGCGTTCGAGCCGCCGCAGCGCTTGCCCCTGCTTGGCCCACGCGCGCACATAACGGGGGTCGGCTTCCAACGCCGATTGCAACGCACCCAACGCCTCGGAATAGCGCTTCAACCCCACCAGCGCGTCGCCCAAGTTGTACCAATACAGCGCGTTATGAGCTTCTGACCGCGCTGCGCGCCGATAGGCCTCCGCAGCTTCCTCGGCGCGACCCAACGCCTCCAACGTTAGCCCACGCTCGTTCCATGCCCAGCCGTAATTCGGCGCCAACGTGACAGCTTGCCCCAGGTAGCGCAGCGCGTCGTCCCAATGTTCCAGGCGACGATGCACGCTGCCCAGCCGCGCCCAACTGCGCGCGTGCTTAGGGTTAACCTGGATCGCTCGCGTGAGCAAGGCAGCGGCTTCCTCATATTGGGATTGCGCAGCCAGCAAATTACCCAAGTTGTACCAATGCCACACGTCATCCGGCGCCACAAAAGCCGCCTGGCGGTACATTTCCGCCGCTTCGTCGTAACGCTCCATGCGCTCCAACACAATGCCCCGCCCGTTGATGGCCCAAGCGTAGTCCGGCTTGAGTTGCAAAGCGTGGTCGTAAGCATTCAGCGCGTCTTCGTGGCGTTCCAGGTAGCGCAAGACCTGCCCCAACTTAGCCCAAGAATAAGCGTGATCCGGTGCGATGCGTGTGGCTTGTAAACTGGGAGCAAGTGCATCTTGGCAGCGGCCACTTTCTACCAGCAACTCCGCTTGGTTGTACCAGTGCCAAACTTCTCCGGGTTGGCAACGGGTCGCCTGCTCGAAAGCCTCCAACGCTTCTTGATAACGCGCCATCGCCTTCAGCGCCAAGCCCTTGCCGTTCCAAGCCCAAGCATAAAGTGGGTTGAGTTCCAACGCGCGGTTGTAAGCATTCAGCGCCTCGGGATAGCGGCCCCGTGCGCGCAGTACCTGGCCGCGCTTGGCCCAACTTTCGGCGTGGTGTGGGTCCAGATGCACGGCACGGTCCAACATGGTCATAGCCGCCGTGTAGTCTTGCAGGGAGTAGTGCGTCTCGGCCAAGTTGTACCACGCCCAGACATTGTCCGGCTGGAGTTCGGTAGCGGTTTGGTGTGCGGCCAACGCCCGTTCGGTTTGCCCCAGGCGTTCCAGCACCTGCCCTTTCCCCGTCCAAGCCCAAGCAAAACGCGGATTGAGTTCCAATGCGCGGTCGTAAGCGACCAAGGCCTCTTCGTAGCGTTCCAAGATACGCAGCGTGCGCCCTTTGCGCGCCCAAACCCAAGCCGACTGCGGATCGTGTTCTAGCACGCGGTTGTATACTTGCAGCGCCTCGTCAGCGTACCCCAGTTCGGTCAAGCTGTAGGCTTTGTCCATCCATTCGCGCATTTCCAACGAGGCTTCCGCCGGTTCCGGCCCCAAAGTCGGTGCGTGTCCGGCTATTTCGGTGTAAAGTGCCGTCACTTGCTCGGCCACCTGTGCCCAATCTTGCGGGCGTTTGGTGGGAAACTTGGCAAGGCAAGAAAGCACAAACGCCTGCACACGAGCCGGAATGTGTGCGGCGGTTTCCGGAAAAGTCGGCGTGTGGTGCAAATGCGCCTTGACCCACTCGTCACGGGAGTTGGCCTCAAAGACGTGTTGCCAGGTCAACAGCTCGTAAAGCACGCAACCAAAAGCATAAATGTCGCTGCGCACGTCGACCGTGTCGGCGCGGCATTGCTCCGGTGACATATACGAAGGCGTGCCCACAATGGCCCCGACGCGCGTCAGATGCTCGGCGACATCAAGAGCATCCTCCTCCACAGGGAACTCTCCGGCCTCGAAGGTGCGCACCAGTCCAAAATCCGTCACCTTGACCACGCCGTCATGCCGCACCAAAATGTTGCCCGGCTTCAAGTCTCTATGCACCAAGCCGGATACACGGCGCGAGGCATGTTGCATCCCCAACGCAATCTGCAAAGCGAAATCCAGCGCCGTCGGCACGTCGGTGCGCCGGTGACGAATCCAACTGCGCAAATCCGGCCCCAGACCTTCCGGTCCGGCCACGTGCTCCAGGATGATATGCGGACGCCCTCCGAACTTTTGCACACGCCGGGCCTGCACGATATGCGGGTGTTTTTCCAGTTCAATCCAGGTTTTGGCTTCTTTCGTGAAGCGTGCCACGATGCTTTCGTCGGTCAAAAAGCGCCGCTGAAACGTCTTCAAGACCACAGGCCCGTGCTCTTCGTGGTCGTAACACACATAAACAATGCCCATGCCGCCACGCAGCACTTGCACCACTTCATAACGTCCGCCGATGCGGTCTCCAAAGTCAAAATCGCCGCGCCTGATACGTTGGTCGGTGAGCACATGGGCACTTAAGATCGGGGTGCGCACGTCAACCGAGGTGCTGGCTTCGGCCATCTTTTGCCCCCCCACATACGAGTCGGCGCGCGTTGGCTCCGACATAACGAGCAGCTCTTGAGAAAACAAACTCTCGACGTTTGCCCCTTCGTCGCGCAACGTGGAAGATGCTTCTGGATAGACGCGCGTTTCATCGTCTGCCGCCGGCACAAACGAGGACACGTCCTTCCCTGCAATAATCGTCTCCGTGCCCAGCAAAGTACGTTGTGGCGGAGAAACATACCACAAGGCAAGCAGCTGAACGTCGTCGGGAAGTTCGGGGATACATCCCTCGCTCTCTTGTGTCACCGCAACAGCCCACAGCGCCACCGCGATATTGCGACGGGAAGGCGCAATCCGCGCCACCTGCACCAACCAACGCACATAGTCCTTGCACGCTTGGTCGGCGATCTCCAACTTTTGCTGCTGAGCGTGCGCCAATTCTTCAGCGTGACGGTAGGCGTACAGCGTTTTGTCCACGTAATTCACCAACAAACGCTGTTCGGCGTCCAACGTCAATTGGGCGCAGCGATCTCCCAGCGCCAAGTAGTCGTTAGGGTGCAGCGTATCCCGACGCAAAGCCAGTTTGCCCCAACGTTGCACGACAGCATCAGGGTCAAGAACAAAGGGATCGCTGCGATCGGCTTTACGACGCCGACGGAGCAAACGACGTTCCTGCTCAGCGGACAAGGCTGGCGGCGTGACATCGGTTTGTGGTACGGGAGGAATTTTTTCAGCGCTCATAAAGGCTCGAAAACCAAAACACAGGCGATCCTGGCAATGAAAACGCTCACTCGGTGTGGCTCACAGCTTCTGAGGGCGTTTCTTCTTCCGGCGGGTCAAGCGCTATCGCCGCCTCGTTGGGTCGGGGGGCGGACTGCTGCATCTGCCCAAAGCCGTACAGCATCAGCGCGTCCCCCTCGGCGGATACGCGCACCACGTCGCCCGTTTGGAAACGTTCCTCTAGCAACGCAGCGCTAAGCGGACGCATCAGCAAATGCTGGATGGCACGGCGTAACGGGCGCGCGCCATTGGCCGGATCGTACCCCTGGCGCAACAACAGCTCGCGCGCGCCGGGTTCGAGCAACAAACTTATTTGCTGTTCACCCAAACGCGCATAGACCTCTTGAAGTTGCAAATCCAAGATGGCTTCCAACGTGGCATGGCTCAACGGGTGAAAGACCACCACGTCATCCAAGCGATTCAGAAATTCCGGTCGGAAGTGCTTGCGCAAATGATAATCGTAGTCCGGCAACCGTTCCGGTTCGGTGGCAAAACCCAACCCCTTGCCCACGTCCCCCGTGCCGATGTTACTGGTCATGATCCAACAAGCGTGACGAGCGTCAATAGTGTGCCCGCGTGCGTCGCTCAAGCGCCCTTCGTCAAAGACCTGCAAGAACAAGTCGAACACTTCCGGCGCTGCTTTTTCCACTTCGTCAAGCAACACCACGCTATAAGGACGGCGCTGCAATGCTTCTGTGAGCTGGCCGCCCTGGTCCATGCCCTTGTAACCCGGCGGCGCACCGATCAGACGGGCAACGGTATGCTCGTCGTGGAATTCGGACATATCCAGACGGATCAAAGCCTCAGCATCGTTGAACAGGAACTCCGCTAACGCCTTGGCGAGTTCGGTTTTGCCCACTCCGCTCGGCCCCAGGAAAAGGAACACGCCGACAGGCCGCCGAGGATCGCCAAGACCAGCGCGGTTGGTTTTCACCGCGTCGGTGACCGCTTCTAGCGCGTGATCCTGCCCCACCACACGGCTACGCAGCGCATCCACCATGCCGGCAAAACGCTTGCGCTCGTCGGCGGTTAGTTCTTGGACAGGGATGCCCGTCCATTCGCTCAGCACTTCGGTCACGGTGTGCGCGGTGACAACCAGCTCCCCATCCTCAGAATTGCCGCCAATGTCTGTGCTGCTCTGGACAGCCAGCCGTGCGCACGCCTCGTCGAGCAAGTCCAACGCTTTGTCCGGCAGACGACGGTCGTGGATGTAGCGTTCTGAAAGATGCACAGCCGCTTCGCGTGCGTCCGGCAAAATACGCACGCCATGATGCGCTTCGTAGCGCGGGTAGAGGTGTTCCACCACAACCAGCGCTTCAGATACGGTTTGCTCACGGATGTCAATGGTGCGGAAACGGCGGTCGAGGGCAGGGTCTTTGGCAATAGCCTTGCGGTATTCCTCAAACGTCGTAGCCCCAATGCAGGTGATCTCTCCACGCGCTAATGCGGGTTTGAGGATATTGGCCGCGTCGAGGTTGCTGTCTATGGTGTCCCCTGCTCCAACGATGGTATGGATCTCGTCAATGAAAAGGATCACATCCGGTGCGTTTTTGACCTCGTCTACAATGCCGACCAGCCGCTCTTCAAACTGCCCGCGCAGACTGGTTCCGGCCACGAGCATTCCTATTTCCAAACTGACAATGCGGTGCGCGCGCAAGAACTTCGGGGCCAGATCGTGGGCGATGTTATAGGCCAAACCTTCTACCACTGCCGTCTTGCCCACGCCGGAATCTCCCAGCAGCAAAGGGTTGTTCTTTTGGCTACGCCGCAAGGTGCGTGCCACCATGCGGATTTCCTTTTCACGCCCGATAGCCGGCCCGATCTTGTCCTGGCGGGCGAGTTCGGTCAGGTCGCGCCCGTACCTGTCCAGCAAAGGGGTGGGCATCCGCTCCCCTTCGCCCGTGTCCGCCACATCGTTCTCGCGGTCAGACTGTGCGAAAAGCCCGTTCAGCACGTGCAAAGACGCGGGTACGCTGAAGACTTCGTCATCCGCAACGAGATCGTCAACCAGTTGCCGGACCCAATCCGCGACGTTGACGCCCAATTGCCGAAGCACGCGCGCGGCCACGCCTTCCCCTTCTTGGAGCAACGCCAACAAAACCTGCGCTTCGTTCACCTGAGTTTGGCCGGTCTCGTCAGCCATGTAAACAGCCATTGCCAACACACGATGCAAACGGGGCGTGAGCGGGGGGCGTTGTCCAACGACATCATCTCCGGCTCCGGCTTCACGGCGGACGGCATTCCGCACTTCGCGCGCGTCCAGGCCAGAGCCACGCAGCAGATGCGCGGTGACGCTGCCGGAAAGCTGGGTCATGGCGTTGAAAAGGTGTTCTGTGCCGATGTAGTTATGGCGCAACCGCATCGATTCATGGATGGAAGCTTCCAACAAGGCGCGGCAGCGTGTGCGGATTTCTTGTTCGCTGATATCCAAAGGGGATTGGGGCGTCATAGCTGGCCTTCACCTACATCGTCTTCAACGGGCACACATTCAAGTATACCAACTCTGACAGGTCTTGCCGTATTGGAATTTACCTTAGGACAGGAATGGGGCATATAACGGGTTAGCGAGTGATATACAGGTTATTCGGGTACGTCTCCGGCTTTGACGCGAAAAGGCACCTCATCGGCAGTGAGTACCTCTCCGTTTTGCAATTCCACTTCGGCAGACAGAACGTGCACGCCGACTTGCAGCGGCCACCAGTATTCGAAAGGCGCTTCGGCGACGACGGCCAAAAGCTCGCCATCAAGTCGGTAGGTGACACGCACAGCATCTTCCGGTGCCACAATCCGTATGCGGATCTGTTGCGTTTCTGCGGGCACTTGCGGCGAGAAACGAAAAACGGTGTACGGATCGGGATAGAGCACGCGCAAAGTGGGCGATCCTGAAACTTGGGCGACAGACACAGCGGTACCCTCGAGTGTGTCGGCTTCGGGGGGCTGGGGAATATCGTGTTGCTGTGCCCAGTCGCGCGCTTCCGGCGGCAACACCAGGTATACACGCTGCTCGCGGCATTCAGGGGGCGTCGTGGCGTCCGCCAAGCGAACCTCCCCCGCACAACGGTCTATTTCAAAGGGCCGGTAAAGGGTATCGTGCGCGGTGGGCACTGTACCTTCGATAAACCACTCCCAAATCGTCTTGGGACAGTACGGCGTGGGCAGCAATCCCGACGTGGCGCACACCTCCGCGCGCACCAGTCCGTCCGGCACAGGAAAAGCCAATTCCGGTTGACCTCGCAACACTTGGCGCATGAAATCGTGCCAAATCGGCCCTGCGCCGCTGATGCCGCTCACTTGCACCATCGGCGTATTGTCGGCGTTGCCCACCCAAACGCCCGTGACCAGGTTGGGCGTGTAGCCGACCGTCCAATTGTCGCGGAAATCATTGGTCGTGCCCGTCTTGGCAGCAGCGGGTCGCCCGATGTTGAGCGCGCTTCCCGGCCCAAAGGAAGGCAACCGCGCTTCGTTGTCGCTGAGGATGTCCGTGACCAGAAAAGCCACACGTGGATCGAGCGGCTGAATGCGCTGGGCAGACGGTTTCCACTGATAGAGCACGTTGCCGTCGCGGTCGCGCACCTCCAGGATATACACAGGGTCTACACGGTAACCGCCGTTGGCAAAAGCAGCATAGGCGGCGGTCAAGTCGAGCAAACGCACTTCACCTCCCCCCAACGTCAGCGCCAGATCGTAACGTGTATGGTTGCTCAGCGTGGTGATCCCCAGCTCTGTTGCCAAACGGATTAGCGCATCCACGCCCACATGCTCCAACGTTATGACCGCCGGAATGTTGTACGAGGAAGCCAGCGCCTCCCGCAACAACACCGGCCCGTGTTCCACCAAGCCGAAATTGGCCGGTGTGTAGCTTTCCAGTCGCCGCGTGACAAATGACGTGCGCACGTCCAAGACCATCGTGGCCGGTGTCCAGGGATCGGGTTGCGTAGGATCGAAGGCGGCGGCATACGTGATAGGCTTGAGCGCCGACCCGGGTTGACGCGGCGCAAGCACAGCGTTAACCGCGCCCTGTATGCTATCGTCGAAATAGTCCGGACTGCCGACCATCGCCAAAATGTGTCCGGTGTACGGGTCGAGCGCCACCAACGCGGCGTTATGTGCATTGTGCGGAACTTCTCCGAGAGGCGGGTGGTTGAGCGTGTCTAAATGGCGACGCGCGATGGTTTCGCCTGCCTCTTGCCAGTCCAAATCCAGCGTGGTGGTCACCTCCAAACCGCCCGCGCGCAACGCTTCGGGATAGTCACGTTGGAGCTGAGTCCACACAGCGGCCACAAAGTGCGGAGCGTGGATGGGGAAGGGCGTCGCCGCATACGAAAGCGGCTCGGTGTAAGCCTGGTCGGCATCCTCGGCACGAATGTAGCCTTGTTTGACCATCAGGTCTAGCACGACACGCTGCCGCGCTTTGGCGGCGTCCGGGTTGGTGAGCGGACTATAGACGGCGGGCGCCTGCGGCAAACCGGCCAGCATCGCACATTCAGCCAACGTCAGATCGCGCGCACTTTTGCCGAAATACGCCCAGGCTGCCGCCTCCACACCGTAGGCCATGTTGCCGTAGTAAGTCTGGTTGAGATACAGCGCCAAGATGTCGTCCCGCGAATAGCGGTAGGTCAGTTCCAACGCCAAGACGCCTTCGCGCAACTTGCGGCGTAATGTGCGCTCTTGACGTTGGGCAGGGTCAAGGAACAGGTTGCGCACTACCTGCTGCGTAATGGTGCTGCCTCCGGCAACGACTTCCCCGCCACGCAGGTTAATCCACAGCGCGCGCGTTATCCCCTTCATGTCTACGCCGGGATGATGGTAGAAATTGGCGTCTTCGGTGGCAAGCGTGGCCTGGATTATGTACGCGGGCAGCTCGTCGAGCGCAACAGTGCGGTTCAGCCCGCGCGTCTGGTCGGTGATTTGGTAGAGCAGCCGCCCCTGGCGATCATAGATGCTGGTCGTGGGCAATGCTGCGCCACTTTGCAGCGCGTCCACGCTGGGCAAGCCTGCGAAAATCCATACATAGAACACACCGCTCAGCACGCCCCCCAACATCAAGACCAACAACGCGATCTTCTGCCAGCGTTTGGCGCGACGCCATGCGTGCTTCAGCGGTCGAAAATTATAAAAAGCTACGTTCGATTTTCTAAGCATGGACATTCTTCACGTTTTGTGCCCCAGAACACAGCATGATTGCAGAGTTGCGTTAGTTAAAATTTGGGATAGGCGCGCCATAGTCCCCACATGATATTTCAATTATAATGTGCCTAGTTTGCCGCGTTTGCATATCGGTGCGTGAGCGTAGGTCATGCGGCAAACAAGGCTGTAGCCCTGTTATACATCAGGCATCCGAAGAGCACACCCGCTACAGCCTCAGCAGAAAGCGTATTTTTTCAGGGGAAAATGACGCTGGTCGGCAAGCAAAATCACCACACGTTGCCTCACGCGCACACATCGCCGCATTGGTCGTTGGCCGAAGATGCGCTCCAGGACTTCCACGCCTCGCTGCAACCGCAGCGTGTCGCTGGGGCTGTCGTGCGACATTTCGCCGCCCTGTTCCACGCGCACCGCACGGCACTTTTGCTGCACGAACAAGAAAGATCGCTCCCGCATATTGCCTCGGTTTACCCACCGGACGAGGCCGTGTGGACAGCACAGTGGTTACCCGCCCATCTGCCGAATTTGCAACAAGCAGCGGAATCTTCCCCGCAAACGCCCTGGCTAACGCTGGATATGCAGGCGCGCGCCGAACGTCTTTATGCTTTTCCCTTGCGCCTGCCGAATGGGGACACGCTGGGGATGCTTATTTTGTGGACGAACGCCGCGCACGCGCCCTCCGAAGGCACCCTCCCCCTGGCAACGTTGCTCGCACAGCAAGCCACTCTGTCACTGCACAATGCTCGGCAGCACGCGGCATTGCACGACGCACACCATCTGTTGCAAGCGGCATGGGATACGACGCCGGAAGGTTTGTTGCTCTTTGACCGACGTGGGCGACTTTGGCGCTTCAACGCAGCGGCAGAAGTCTTCTTCGGGAAGCCGCTCGCGCCGCACCTGGGCCAAAGTGTGCTCCGTTGGTTACGCCGAACCAACGCCCGCCATATCAAGCAGGTTACGGGGCTGGCTCCGCAGGCGCTGCGTGCTTACGTGCGTCGCTGCCCTGCCAAAATTGCGCAGCTCGCCCGTCGTGAGTTCGCGCAAACGCTGGGGAAGGAAACTCGCTATCTTCAGGAAACGTGCTCGGCTGTCTATGGCTCAGAAGAACGGTTGTTGGGGTGGCTGGTGATGTGGAGCGACGTAACCGAGGCACGCCACCAGGAATTGCTGCGGCAGGAACTCAGCAACATGATCGTGCACGATCTGCGCAACCCGATCACGTCCATTGCCAGTAGCTTGCTGATGCTGCGGGAACTGCTGGAAGAGGAACGGGACACGCCGCTGCTGATCGACGTGGTGGAAATTGCACACAACAGCACCGCGTATTTGCTCAATTTGGTGCAATCCATCCTGGACGTAGCCCGTTTGGAACAAGGACGCATGGTGTTGGACTGCGAAAGCCACCCACTGGGCGACTGCATCAAGGACGCGATCCGCTCGCTGACCAGCCAGGCTTTGCGTGCTGACGTGGCTTTGACCGCCGACATTCCTGCGGACCTGCCACCGGTTTGGGCCGACGAGGAAAAAATCCGCCGCGTGCTGATGAACTTGCTGGACAACGCCATTCGGCACACGCCGCAAAACGGACACGTGCACGTTTCCGCTTCTTTGAACACGGAGCAAAACAGGATCATTACCTGTGTCTCGGACTCCGGCCCGGGGGTGCCGCCGGAAGCGCGCACACGCATTTTCGAAAAATATGCTCAGCTGAAACACGACGAGCCGCGTGGCTATAAAGGCGTGGGGCTGGGGCTGACATTTTGCAAGCTGGCCGTCGAAGCACACGGCGGGCAAATCTGGGTAGGGGACGATCCGGATTTGGGTGGCGCGGCTTTTTGTTTTTCGCTGCCGCTGGCGCCCTTTGTTTAAGTGCATCCCGTTTTAGGAACTGTCCCTACCCGACCTCCGACCCATTCAGCATACCTTCGCTCATGACGAACAGCTACAAACTGATTCCCCTTTCCTAAAAAAAACGGCCCTGGGAAACGCCCGATCCAATGGCGCGTATAGTATAATGGCGTTGCAGACCTGAGCAGACTGGGTGATCGCGTCTCCCCATGCGGGAGATGAGGAAAGTCCGCGCTCCACAGGGCACGGTGCTGGCTAACGGCCAGGCGGGGCAACCCGACGGCATAGTGCAACAGAGAGGAAAAGTGCCTCCCGTCTGCGTGACGGCGAGGTGAGGGTGAAACGGTGCGGTAAGAGCGCACCGGCGTCTGTGGTGACATAGACGGCCAGGCAAACCCCACCGGGAGCAAGGCCAAACAGAAACGATGGAGCGACCCGCTCCGCTATCAGTTTCGGGTAGGCCGCTGGAGACGTCGGGCAACCGGCGTCCTAGATAGATGATCACCGCCCGCCTCCGGCGGGTACAGAACGCGGCTTACAGGTCAGCTCAGGTCTGCCGAGCTACACACGTATCACATCGTCGGGCGGGGCATGTCCCCGCTCGCGCCGTTTGTGGGGAACGTTTTGAGGGCGAAAGAAACGCATACCGCGCAATTCGCTGCTGCCCTTCTAGCGTAACCCGCTATAATAGAGAACATCGCTTCGGGCGCAGCGCGTCCCACAGTGAGTAAGGATGAAATTTCCATGATCTTCGAGCGGTTGGGACATTTTGCGACACGTTATCGGGCGCTGATCATTGTGGCTTGGGTGGTAGCAGCTGCAACGGTGACCGCGCTCGCTCCAAATATCAATGAGGTATCCAGCTCCGACACAGCAGACTTTTTGCCCAGCAACGCCCCTTTTGAACACGCGCAAGACGTTTATTACACGGCTTTCCCCGACGATTTCGAGGCCGGCAGCACGTTGATCATCATTGACGCGCGCGCTATGCCCGAAGGTGTGCTCAATGTGGACGCGCCGACTTTCGAAGAACAAGTAGACACCGAAGTCGGGCACTTCATCAGCGACTTGGTCGCCTGGCTGAAAAGCGAGAACGCGCCAGAGATTATCTCGTCGGTCACTTCTCCCATCCAGTCCCCGACAACGGCTCAATTGATGATTGCCAGCCCGAACGGGAACAATCCGGCGTTGGCAAACAAAGTAGCCTTCGTGCGCGTGGGGCTAGACGTTTCTCCCACCGAGGCCGCCAGCGGCCAAACGTTGGAGGCTATCGCGGCGTGGTTGCAAGCTCACCGCCCCGACAATGTCCACACCTACCAAACCGGCGTGACGCCCATCGTGTACGATACGCAAAACTCCGTCC
>CAZZNC010000004.1:0-7520 GCA_964655405.1 uncultured Anaerolineaceae bacterium
CTCCGCGACGGCGAGCAATCGCCCGGCGCCAGCCTGACCAGCGCCGAAAAGATCGACATCGCCCGCCAACTGGCGCGGCTGGGTGTGGACGTGATCGAAGCGGGCTTTCCGGCGGCCTCGCCCGACGATTTGGCGGGCGTGCAGCGCATCGCGCACGAAGTGGGCACGCCGGAAGGCCCGATCATTTGCGGACTGGCGCGCGCCGTCAAATCCGACATTGATAAGGCGTGGGAAGCGGTCAAGGACGCCGCCAAGCCGCGCATCCATACCTTCCTCGCCACGTCCGATATTCACATGCAATACAAGTTGCGCATGAGCCGCGAGGAAGTGGTCGCACGCACGCGCGAGATGGTCGGCTATGCCAGCTCGCTGTGTCCGGACGTGGAATTTTCGCCGGAAGACGCTTGCCGCTCCGATCCGGATTTTTTGGTCGAGGTGCTGACTGTCGCCATTGAGGCAGGCGCCACCACGCTCAACATCCCCGACACGGTTGGCTACATCATGCCGGCGGAATACACCGCGCTGCTCCAAAAGCTGATCCGCGAGACGGCGGGCGGCGACCGTGTATTTTGGTCGGTGCACTGCCACAACGATCTGGGCATGGCAACGGCCAACACGCTGGCGGGTTTGCGAGCCGGTGCACGCCAGGCAGAAGTGACCATCAACGGCATCGGCGAACGGGCGGGCAACACCTCGTTGGAAGAGGTCGTGATGGCATTGCGCGTGCGTCCGCAAGTCTACGGGTTGGAAACGGGCATTGACGCTACGCAGCTCACCCGCACGAGCCGTATGGTCAGCAACTATACGGGAATGTTGGTGCAGCCGAACAAAGCCATCGTCGGCGCAAACGCCTTCAGCCACGAAGCAGGCATCCATCAGGACGGCATCCTCAAGCACCAGTCCACCTACGAGATCATGACGCCGGAGACGGTCGGGCTTTCGCAAAGCAACTTGGTGCTGGGCAAACACAGCGGGCGTCATGCGTTCCGCGTGCGTTTGCAAGACTTGGGCTACGAACTGACCGACGAGGAACTTAACCAGGCCTTCCGCCGCTTCAAGGAATTGGCGGACAAGAAAAAGACCGTCACGGACGCAGACATTGAGGCCGTCATTGCCGACGAGTTTTACGGGCCGGAAGAGGTCTTCACACTGGAAGGCATCCAGGTCGTTTGCGGTCAACAGGGGATGCCCACCGCTACGCTCAAGTTGCGTGGGCCGGACGGTCAGGAGCAGATCGAAGCAGGGATCGGCACAGGGCCAATTGACGCCGCCTATCAGGCAATTGACAAGATCGTGCAAATGCCCAGTACATTGGTGGAATACCGCGTTGCGGCAATCACCGAAGGCATTGACGCGCTGGGCGAAGTGACCGTGCGCATCCGGCGGAACGCCAACGGCAAGCGCACTTTCGGCGGACACGGCGCGGACACCGACATTATCGTCGCCAGCGCCAAAGCGTACCTTTCTGCGTTGAACAAGATGTTGGCCTACACCGGCTACGGCGGACGCACGCCCGAAGAGGCCTCAGCTACCGTCCGCGTTGTCGCACAAGGCATTGACTGAGACGAGACCTTTTTTGTGCGTGCGTGGCTGGAGACGCCGGGCGCGCCGCCCGCCCCGCGCTCCGCGCGGCGCAAAGCGGCTTTCGCCGCTTTGGGTGCGCCGAATGGCGCACGGCGGCGCGCCCCACCGACGAACGCACGTGAGCACGCATCCATAAGGAGAGAGCCATGACCACCAAAAGCACGTCCAAAAACAGCAAGCGCCCACGTGTACGGGCATTGTTCGAGCACTTCCCCGAACCGCGCTCTT
Source organism: uncultured Anaerolineaceae bacterium (assembly GCA_964655405.1). Taxonomy (GTDB): domain Bacteria; phylum Chloroflexota; class Anaerolineae; order Aggregatilineales; family Aggregatilineaceae; genus JALSSH01. The sequence goes on from CAZZNC010000004.1 coordinate 1,813, forward strand.
GGGCGCTGAAATGGGACGGTGCGGCGCTGGCCGCCCGCGACACGCGCACGGATTCCAAAACGGGCAAGTCGTCACGCGCCTAAGCGAGGAGAACTGATGGGTAAAACACTGGCCGAGAAGATCATTGCCGCCCACACCGCAGAAAAAGCCGAGGTCTCGGCGGGCGATCTGGTGACGGTGAAGACCGACGTGGTGCTCGCCAACGACGTAACCGCGCCGATTGCCATCCACGCCTTCCGACAAATGGGGGCACAGGACGTTTTCGACCGCGAGCGCGTGATGTTGGTGCCCAGCCACTTCACGCCGAACAAGGACATCAAAAGCGCGGAACAAACGCGCCAACTGACGCTTTTTACGCGCGCGGCGGAGCTTTCGCACCGCTTCCAGGTGGGGCGTTCCGGCATCGAGCACGTGGTGTTGCCGGAGCGTGGCTTGGTGCTGCCCGGCGACCTGGTCGTCGGCGGCGACAGCCACACATGCACCTACGGCGCGTTGGGCGCTTTTGCCACCGGCATGGGGTCAACCGACATCGGTTATGCAATGGCAACAGGCACCACCTGGCTCAAAGTGCCCGAAACGATGAAGTTTGTCTACTACGGGGAAAAACAGCCCTGGGTTTACGGCAAGGACATCATCTTGCGCACCATCGGCGAGCTGGGCGTGGACGGCGCGCTTTACCGCGCGATGGAGTTCACCGGCCCCGCCATCCACGCGATGAACATGGCCGAGCGCTTCACCATGGCAAACATGGTGATCGAGGCGGGCGGCAAATGCGGCTTTATGCCCTTTGACGAGGTGACCGAAGCCTACGCCAAAGAGCGCGCCACCCGCCCCTACACTGCCTACGCCGCCGACGAGGACGCGCAATACTACTCGGTGCACGAGTTCGACCTTTCGGCAATGGAGCCGCAGATCGCTTGCCCCTATTCGCCGGACAACGTGCACCCGATCAGTCAAGTGAAGCCGGAGCCGGTCGATCAGGTCTTCATCGGCAGTTGCACCAACGGGCGCCTGGAGGATTTGGCGGTCGTGGCCGAGGTGCTGAAGAAGTCCGGCAAGGAATTCAACCCCGACACGCGCGTGATCATCATCCCCGGGTCGCAACAGGTGTACCTGGAGGCGATGCGCGCGGGCTGGCTGGAGCTTTTCACCGAGGCGGGCGCGGCGGTCAGCACCAGCACGTGCGGGCCGTGCCTGGGCGGACACATGGGCATTTTGGCCGCCGACGAAGTGTGCGTCAGCACCAGCAACCGCAACTTTAGGGGCCGTATGGGGCACAGGGACGCGCGCGTTTACCTGGCGAACCCCGCCATCGCCGCCGCGAGCGCCATCCTGGGGCGCATCGGGCATCCGGACGAGCTGTAGAGCGCAGGAGGACACATCATGCAATTTGAAGGCAAAGTGTGGAAGTACGGCGACAACGTGGACACCGATGTGATCATCCCTGCGCGCTACCTGGTCACCAGCGACCCGCAGGCGCTGGCCGCGCACTGCATGGAGGACATCGACGAGACGTTCGCCAAGCAGGTGCAGGCGGGCGACATCATCGTCGGCGGGCGTAACTTCGGCTGCGGCTCCAGCCGCGAGCACGCGCCGATCAGCATCAAGGCGGCGGGCGTTTCGTGCATAGTTGCCGAGTCGTTTGCGCGCATCTTCTTCCGCAACGCGATCAACATCGGCTTGCCGATCCTGGAAAGCCCCGAGGCGGTGCGCGACGCGCAAAAAGGCGACGTGCTGCACGTGGACTTGCTGGCGGGCCAGATCACCAACACGCGCACCGGCAAGACCTACCAAGCCGCTCCCTATCCGCCTTTTGTGCTGCAAATCATCAAAGCAGGCGGGTTGGTGGCATACGCACGCCGACAGATCGGCGCGGCGGACACCATCGAGAGCATGAACAGCATTAGCAACTAGCGGAGCGGGCCTGCGCCTGCTCCGCACGGGGCAGGTGCAGGCTGCCGTTTTGCGTATGTCTGCTCATCTGCCCTGTGAACATCCACTGACACCCAACATCATCACGCAAACAGCGAGGAGAACGGCAGATGAGCACTATCAAGACCCCAACCATCGAAGTTTACGATACCACGCTCCGCGACGGCACGCAGGGCGAAAACATTTCCCTTTCTGTGGACGACAAGCTGCGTGTCACGCAACTGCTCGATGATCTTGGCGCGGCGTATATCGAGGGCGGCTGGCCGGGCAGTAACCCCAAGGACGCGGAATACTTCCGCCGCGTGCGCGAGCTGCCGCTGAAGCACGCCAGGGTCGCTGCTTTCGGCATGACCTGCCGCGTGGGCAGTCAGCCGGAAGACGACGCCAACGTGCTGGCGCTGTTGGAAGCCGAAACCCCCACCGTGACCGTGGTAGGCAAAACGTCTATGCTGCACGTCACCGAAGTGATCCGCGCCACGCCGGAAGAAAACTTGCGCATCATCCGCGAAAGCCTGGCCTACCTCAAAGCGCACGGGCGCGAGGTGCTTTACGACGCCGAACATTACTTCGACGGCTACAAGCTCAACGCGGACTACGCGCTGCAAACGCTGCAAGCGGCGGTAGAAGGCAGGGCAGATATGCTGGTGCTTTGCGACACGAACGGCGGTTCGCTGCCTTGGGAGATCGAGGAAATGACGCGCGTGGTGGCCGAACGCTTCCCGGGCGTGCGGCTGGGCATCCACGCACACAACGACAGCGAATTGGCCGTCGCCAACACGTTGGCGGCGGTGCGGCAGGGCGTGGTGCAGGTACAAGGCACGATCAACGGCTACGGCGAACGTTGCGGCAACGCCAATTTGTGCTCGATTGTGCCCGATCTTGAGCTGAAAATGGGCTACCGCTGCCTGCCGGAAGGGAGCTTGGCGCAACTGACGCGCGTTTCGCGCACCGTTTCGGAGATCGCCAACGTGACATCGAACACCAACGCGCCCTACGTGGGCAAGAGCGCCTTTGCACACAAAGGCGGGATGCACGTGGCCGCCATCCGCCGCCATATTGATAGCTATCAACACATCGATCCGGCGCTGGTAGGCAACAAAATGCGTGTGCTGGTTTCCGACCTCAGCGGGCGCGGCAACATGCTCAGCAAGGCCGAGGAATTCGACCTCGATCTTTCCGCCGACGAGGCACGCGAGGTGGTGCAGCGCATCAAGGATCTGGAGCATCGCGGCTTTGTCTTCGAAGGCGCGGAAGCGTCCGTAGCAATGCTGATGCGCCGTTTGCAGCCGGACTACACGCCGCCCTTCGAGTTGGTGGACTTTATGGTGGTGGTGGAAAACCGCGAGGGGCGCGGCGTCTTCGCCGAAGCGACCGTCAAGGTCAACGTGCAAGGGGAAATGATCCACACGGCGGCGGAAGGCAACGGACCGGTGGACGCGCTAGACAACGCGCTGCGCAAGGCGCTCGCACCGGCCTATCCAGCGCTGGCGGAGTTCCATCTGGTGGACTACAAGGTGCGCATCTTGGACGGACAGAACGGCACGGCGGCCACCACGCGCGTCCTCATTGACACGCGCAACGGCGCGCACCGTTGGAGCACGGTCGGCGCCAGCGCCAACATCATCGAAGCAAGCTGGCTGGCACTGGCCGATAGCGTAGAATACGGGCTAACGCATGTGATGCAGTGCTGCCCCTAACCCGTAGGGGGCAGCTTACTTACCCAATGGAGCGAACTATGCAGGCGAAAATCGTCACTTTGCCCGGGGACGGCATCGGGCCGGAGGTCACGGCGGCAGCCGTGCGCATGTTGGAAGCGGTCGGCGCGCGTGGCGGCCACAGCTTCACGTTTGAGGAAGCGCTGATGGGCGGTTGCGCCATAGACGCAACCGGCAATCCGCTGCCGGACGAAACGATCGCCGCGTGCGAGCAGGCGGACGCGGTGCTGCTGGGCGCGGTCGGCGGGCCGAAATGGTCGGACCCGACCGCCTCGGTGCGCCCCGAACAGGGCTTGTTGCGGCTGCGCAGCCACTTCGATCTGTTCGCCAATTTGCGACCGGTCAAGGCCTACCCCGCGTTGGCCGAGCACGCGCCGTTGCGCGCGGAACTGCTCGCGGGCGTGGACATCCTCTTTGTGCGTGAACTGACCAGCGGCATTTACTTCGGCCCGCGTACCGAGCAAGGCGAAAGCGACCGCGCCCACGACACCATGCTTTACACCACCGAGCAGGTGGAGCGCATCGCGCGGGTGGCTTTTGAGGCGGCGCGCAAGCGGCGCGGCAAGGTCGCCTCGGTGGACAAAGCCAACGTGCTGGCCTCGATGCGGCTTTGGCGGCGCACGGTGAGCGCGGTGGCGGCAGACTACCCCGATGTGACGTTGGAGCATGTGTTGGTGGACGCCTGCGCCATGTACCTGTTGCGCAATCCGGCGCACTTCAACGTGGTGTTGGCAGGCAATATGTTCGGGGACATCCTCAGCGACGAAACATCGGTGCTAGCCGGATCGCTGGGCATGTTGCCTTCCGCTTCGGTGGGGGGAGGAACGTTCGGCGTCTACGAGCCGATACACGGCTCGGCGCCGGACATTGCCGGAAAGGGTATCGCCAACCCCACAGCCGCCATCCTCAGCGCGGCGATGCTGTTGCGTCACAGCTTGGGGCTGGAAGCGGAAGCACGCGCCATCGAGCAAGCCGTCGAGGCGACCTTGGCGGAAGGGGCGCGCACGGCAGACATCGCCGCCGATCCAGCGTCCGCGTTGGGAACAGACGCATTTACCGAGCGTGTGCTAGCGCACTTGGCCTAAGCCGAGCGCGTGCGCGCCGCGTGGCCGACGATAACGCTGCCGGCCACGCGGCGCGCCCTTTGTGGAGGAGGAACGTCTTCTCACTCTTCCATGTCAAAAGCCCCTCTTGCACTCGGATCGGCTCATGCGCTCGCAGCGGAGCATGGTATAATTCCCCGCGCAAACGATCATGTTGACGACTCACAAGGGGCGCAATGGCAGTTCTCAGCGCACATAACCTCGCCAAAGCCTACGGTGCACAAGACATTTTTTCGGCTATTTCGCTCGAAATCCCGCACAGCGCGAAGATCGCGTTGGTAGGGTCGAATGGCGTTGGAAAAACCACGCTGCTCGAAGTGCTGATCAAGCAACAAGAGCCAACAGCGGGCGCTGTGCACTTTATGAAAGGGCTACGCATCGGCTATTTGCCGCAACGCCCGCCTGTTTCCACCGAGCGCACACTTTGGGAAGAGGCGCTCAGTGCATTTGACGCGCTGCGTGCCCAAGAAACACAGCTCGCGCAACTCAGCGAGGCGATCAGTAGCGCAGAAGGTACAGAACTCCACAAGCTGATCGAGCGTTACGGCCACGAAGAGCAACTGTTCGCCGACGCAGGCGGGTACACTTACGAAGCACGCACACGGCAGGTGCTGCGCGGGTTGGGTTTTACACCGGAAGACGACCATAAACCACTGGCACATCTTTCCGGCGGACAGCGCACCCGTGCATTGCTGGCACGCTTGTTGTTGGAAGCCCCCGAACTGTTGGTGTTGGACGAGCCAACCAACCATTTGGACATTGAAGCCATCGAATGGCTAGAAGGTTTCCTGAAAAGTTGGCGCGGGGCGCTGCTGGTGGTCAGCCATGACCGCTACTTCATGGACAGCGTGGTTTCCACCGTGTGGGAAATGACCGGGGGATGTATCGAGATCTATCGCGGCAACTACAGCCACTATATTCAGCAGCGCGCCGAACGCCATGCCCGTTTGCGCAAAAC
>CAZZNC010000004.1:7530-21036 GCA_964655405.1 uncultured Anaerolineaceae bacterium
CATATAAAGCGCAACAAGCTCTCATCGCCAAAGAAGAAGCCTATATTCGCCGCAACATGGCCGGACAAAACTCTGCGCAGGCAAAAGGACGCTTGCGCCGCTTGGAACGGCTCAAACGTGACGACCTGGTCGCCCGTCCTCCAGAAGAACACCACATCCGCTTGCAACTACGTGCGGACTTGCGCAGCGGAGACAAAGTGCTCACGACGCACGATCTGCTCATCGGCTACGACGCGGCACGCCCTTTGCTACAAGTGCCGGACATTACGCTCTATCGTGGGGAGATCGCCGCGTTGATCGGCCCCAACGGAGTTGGCAAGACAACGCTGCTCAAAACACTGCTCGGCGACCTGCCACCCTTGCGCGGCGAAGTGCGCATCGGCGCAGCCGTGCAACCGGGGTACTTTGCTCAGGCGCATGAGAAGCTCAACCCGTCCAACAGCGTGCTTGACGAGCTGCTGAGCGTGCGCAATTTGCCGATCAGCAAAGCACGCAGCTATTTGGGAGCTTTTCTCTTTCGCGGTGATATGGTCTTTCGCGCGGTGAGTACACTCAGCGGCGGGGAGCGCGGGCGTTTGGCGCTGGCAAAGTTGGCGTTGGACGGCTCTAATTTCCTGCTGCTGGACGAACCCACCAATCACCTCGACATCCCCAGCCAGGAAATTTTGCAAGACGTGCTAGCACAATTCGATGGGACGATTTTGCTGGTCAGCCACGACCGCTACTTGATTGACGCGCTGGCAACACAGATTTGGGCGATGCAACCCGAACACATGACGGTTTTTGAGGGGCGCTATCGGGAATATCTGGCCGAACGCCAAGCCACCATGCAACAGCGGCCCGTCAACGTGCCCAGCTCCAGCCCTCGCGCCACCACCAAACAATCCGAAGGCCAGCCGCGCCTTTCCCCTTACCAACGCCAACGCCGTTTGGAAGAAGTCGAAGCACGCATCCAGCAGCTGGACGAGCATTTGGCCGCGCTCACCGAGCAGATCGAGCAAGCCAGCCTTCAGCAAGCAGTCGCGCGCGTGCGCGAACTTGGCGAAGAATATGCCGCGACCGAAACGGCCTTGGAAGAAGCGATGCGGGAATGGGAAGGATTGCTAGAGTAGCGCCCTGGCGTTACAATTTTCGGGCATTCTCGCGTACAATAGAGATGCTCAATTTGGCATTCCATCGTCTGACGAGAGCGTTAGAGGAGGATACAGCGGAAACTAAATTTAACGGTTGTGTAGCCAAGATTTAACCTGCGATACGCTCGAATCGGTACTCACTCGGTTATACTTAGTCGGTGGTCGAGCGGATGACCGCTCACCCGCAGAGCCTTAGTTTAAGGAGGAAAGTCATGCGGAAACTATTTATCCTCGTGCTGGTTTTGGCTATGGTTGTACCAATGATAGCCGTCAATGCCCAAGACGATGGGGGATTCGTCAAGACCTTTGACCTGCCCACGGAACCCGCTGTGGACGGGCCACTTGCAGGCGTAGACCCCAGCGGCCAAGTCGTTTCTTGGTGGCATCAGCACGGTGGGGCGCGTGAAGAATTCTTGAACGCGCTGGTGGAAGAATTCAACGCCAACAACCCCTGGGGTATCGTGGTGGAAGCCTCGAACCAGGGTCACTACGGCGACATCTATCAAAAGATGATCGCGGGTATTCCTACGGGTAACGTGCCCGAGTTGGTCGTGGCATACCAGAACCAGGCGATGGCCTACTATATGGCCGGCGGGTTGGTGGACGACATGGATATTTTCGTCCAAGACGCGCAGTGGGGCTTCAATGACGCCGAAGTTGCGGACTTCATCCCCAGCTTCTTCAACCAAGACTACGCGCCGGAAGGCCAGCGTATTGGCTTCCCGCCCAACCGTTCTTTGGAAGCCATGTACTTCAACATGGACGCCCTGCAAGAGATGGGCTACGATGGCCCGCCCACCAGCTGGGACGAGTTCAAGGAAATGGCCTGCAAGTTCACGCAAGAAGGTTGGAGTGGCTACGACGGCGACGACATGGTCGGTTACTATGTCCGCACCGATGCTTCCAACATTGCAGCAGGCACGTTCTCGCTGGGTGGCAACATCTACAAAGATGGACAGTTCACCTACGATAGTTCGGAAACCACCGAATACATCCAGTTCATGGTGGACTTGTACAACGAAGGTTGCGCCGAGTTGATCTCCGAACGTTACGGCGACCAGAACGCTTTCACCGCCGGCAAGGCGCTCTTCTACGTGGGTTCGACCTCCGGTCTGCCCTATGTGCGCTCCGGCATTGAAGACGCTTTTGCCGAACCGTTCAACTGGGGCGTGACCTCTCTGCCGTACCAGGACGAGCCGGTGAGCAACGTCTATGGCGCCAGCGTCAGCATCCCCAAGACCTCGCCGGAAGCCGAATTGGCAGCGTGGTTGTTCGTGCGCTGGTTCACCGAACCCGAACAACAAGCCCGTTGGGCGCAGGTGAGCAACTACTTCCCCGTGCGCTACTCCACTGCCGAAAACCTGGGGCCGATCTTCGACGATCTGCCGCAATATGAGCAGGCGTGGAACTTGTTGCAGGGCAAGACCAAGACCGAAGCCCCCATCGGTGGCTATGATGTGATCCGCCGTGAAGCCAGCACGACCTATCAAAACCTGTTGGTGAGCGGTGGTGATGTGGTGACGGCGCTGCAAGAGCTGAACAACACCGCCAACGAGATCATGGCGTCCTTCCAGCCTTTGGCAGAGTAAACGCCTTTAACGTCTCTCGTTTGGAACGCTGCGAGGCCACCTGCAACAGGTGGCCTCGTTTCGTTGCTGTCAGGGCTTGGTCTGGCAGCGTTCAATCTTCCATGCGTTGACGTTGCGCTGTCGCGGCGGCCTGCGCCGTCAATTGGTGCACATACTGCCACAAAGCGCCGATGCGCTTGCTTGTTTTTGGAGCACGCCGTGATGTGACTTGGACCAAGCGCGCCAGCTCATTTTCCACCGCAACCAACGGCTGATAGATTTGGGTGAGCACGGTACGAAATTGGCGCTCGAATTGCGCCTCACGTTGGCTCAATTCCTGGCGCGTGGTCTCCAGCGCCTGGGCACGGCGTTCCGCCACGCGCATCAGCCGCGCGCTGAGCAGCGCCATTGCCACATAGTCCGCTAACGCACGCAACAACCGCGCATGGTACGGCTCGAAAGCCACGCGCTGCTGATAGTTGCCCACAGCCAGCACCCCCAAGGCGCGCTCGCGCACGACCAACGGCACATACACCGCCGCGTACAGATCCCGCGAAGCCTTGAAGCGCCGCAAAGCGTCCCCTGCCACGACCAGCTCTTGCCGTGATGTGGTCACCAATTCGGCCAACTCGTCATTGACCGGCTCGCCCAGTCGGTCGAGCAACGTCAAGGGCAAGTTGTGTCCGGCGCGCAGGATCATACGCCGGCTACGTTCGTTGCGCAGCAACAAAAAGGCATAGTCCGCGCCGGTGACTTCGCGCGCGCCTTCCAGCGCGGTTTCGTAAATGTTCTCCAACTCACCCAGCGCAGTCACTTCTTGCCCCATCGTAAACAAGATGGAAAGGGCATTGGCTTGTTCGTCCAAGATCGCTTGCGTTTGTTCGATTTCGCGGCGCAATGCGCGGCGTTCGCGGCGCAAACGGATTTCGTTTAGCCCACGCTCGACAGCGGCCAAAACTTCGGCTTCGCGCAGCGGTTTGGTCACATAATCGTTTGCGCCCAAACGCAATGCCTCGGTGGCCGCGCGCGGACTATCACGGTCGCCCATCGCCACCACCGGCCCGCGATAGCCTTGCGCGCGCAAAGCGAACATCAGGTCATGGCCGGAAAGCCCGGGCAGTTGCAAATCCATCAGAATCAGGTCGGGGAGTTCGCGGCTAAGCAGCGTGAGGGCGTCCGGCGCGTCCTTGGCTTCCATAACGTGATAGCCACGCGGGGCAAAAACCTGGTCGTGCAGCAAAGCACGTACCTCGGCGTCGTCATCCACAATTAATAGAGTGTCCGGCTGAGCGCTCATGGCATGGCCTATCTTGCTGATTACGTCGTTACGAGGAGCTTACGCCCAGAATGGCGCGGGCGCAACTGCGAAAGATACACTACCTACATTACCACAAAATTGGCCTGAGTCGTGAAATCATGTACAATGAGATCGGCGAGCATATCTCATTCAACAACGTGTATTATCCTCAATCCCAAGAAAAAATACATCAAAGCTACGCTAAGCTTTTTGCAGGGGGCAATGATGCAATCACCACATTCTTCATCGGTGGCTCCTGACACGGGCGAGCCCAAGTCGGTAGACATCATCAAGGTTTCGGCGCGCTCACGCTCAACGGCAGTTGCAGGGGCGGTGGCGGGTGTTGTGCGGGAACATAACCGCGCAGAAGTACAAGCCATTGGCGCCGGAGCTGTCAACCAAGCAGTCAAAGCCATTGCCATCGCACGCGGATATTTGCGTGAGGATGGAATCAATGTGATCGTCATACCCTATTTCACCGAGGTGATGATTGACGGTCAGGAACGTACTGCCGTGAGGCTCACTGTCGAACCGCGCTAGAACCCGTGCCCGTTCCATCATCACGGGTTGGTATGCGTTTTACACGACCTCCAAAAGGGCACATCGCTCTTCGGAGGTCGTGTTGCTGTTGTAGCTGCGATACCTGTAAAATCCCACCGGAGTGATGAATAAGCGAAGGAGTGTAAACCATGTTGCGGAAAAATTGGACATTGTGGAGCGTGCTATTGGTCGTTTTGGTATTGGGTCTGACCGCGTGCGGTGGGGACACAGCGGAAAATGGCAACGAGGCTTCTGCTGCAACGCCGGAAGTGTCCGCCCCCACCTCCGACGCAGGGGAAAATGCGTCGCCGAACTTGAACGGGCCGAGCTTGACCGTGGGCGCGAGTGGCGACGCTGCGGACGGCGCGTCCTTGCCCGGGTGCAGCGATCCGAATGACGAAGAGTGCCCTGCTGCCCTGCAATTGACCCTGGACGGTGACGTGAGTGCCGAAGGGGTTTCCCTCAACTACCCAGCACGCTACTTTGATGCGCGCACCGGTGCAGACACCCCCGACAACGTACTGATCGTGATCGAGCCTTCCGAACGCAACAAATACGACGAGCGCGCGGTCTTCGAAGTCTATTGGGCAGACTCTATCGAGGCAGCCACCGCCACACTGAACGCGCCGGAAAGCACCGAATGGCAAACCGAAACACTGCACGGCGTGATCGCGGTGAGCAAAGATCTCGCCCAAGATCCTCCGCTCACCACAACCGTCGGCGCACTGTCAACCGCTGAGGGGCGAGTGCTCGTGCTCAAATTGACGACCACCGGCAAATATGGCTGGGATTTATGGTCGCGCGTTTACGAAGATATGTTGAAAACGCTGCGTGTAGAGTAAGAACAACACGAGCGAGGCAACGATTACCCCGCCCGCGTGTCTAACGTGTCGCGGTGGGCGGGGAATTGTCGGAGTGGGTGTCGTCCGCGTCCGAAGCGGACGGCGTCTCCGACGCAGGTTCGCTCTCCGGAAAGCGCGTACTTGGAATATCCACGTCGTCTTGTGCTCCCCCCGGATACGGGGGTTGGGCGCTGGGGGCTGCGTAGCCCGCAGCGTTGGCGCTGACCTGCGGCCAAATAATCGCCACAGCCTGCTTGACGGAGGGATTGTTCGGAGCCAAGGTGCGCGCTTGCTGAATATAATTCCAGGCTTGGTCGGGCGTGTCGGCCAGGTTCGCCAACTGGAGCCATGCTTCCACATAACGCGGATTTTGCTGCACGGCGCGGGTGAAATGCTGTCGGGCTTCCTCACGTCGCCCGCCTAGCGCCGCTTGTACCCCCATGTTGTAATATGTTTCCGCCGAAAGCCCCCCACTGGGTGACGGCGGCGCGGTGAGCAACCCGGGTACTACGGCAACCTCGTGAGCGGTTTGTACGTGCGGGCTGAGATTGCGTCCGGCCCACTGGCCGCCCAGCATTGCCGCCATGCCGATCAGTGTCAAGAACACCAACTTGATGCCGCCACCAACCTCCGTACCATAGATGCACAGGCTGTAAGTCAACAACACCCCGAAGCCGATCAGCACTCCATACCCTGCGGCTTGCGAGGGATCGGTGGCCGTGCGGCGCACCACGACATAGGACACGGCGAGCGTGATCAATGCTGTGAGCGACCATTGCACCAGCGTCAAGCGCGTAAGAGCCTCCGAGCCGTTCCGCATCTCCGTCAGCAGCGCGTCCATTTCGTTTTGGAGCGCCTCTTCTTGTGCTTGGGACGAAGCGTTGGGATCGACATCGTTGACAATGCGCGTCAGCACGTAAATCGTAGAAACGGCCAAACTTGCCCCGAGGCTGAGAACGAAGACGAGTACAATAGCCAAAAGTACGCGGCCAGGTCGAATATTTTGGAAGGTCATGGCGTGCCCCATCTGCTTACGTTGCAATGCGACCAAAGTATAGCATGAGCGTCCGTGTGTGTTCCAGAATCGTGCGCGTGCGTGAACGGCAAGCAAAAGCCCCGTCCGTGAGGGGCGGGGCATAAAAGACGTGGAACAAGTGATCAGCGTCAGTCGTCCGACGGTTCGTCAGGGGCCTCGTCGGGCACGTCTACGTCCGGAACATCCGGAGCCTCGTCGGTGCTGGGCATTTCTTCGGCCTGCTCCGACGGCTCTTCGGCCTCGTCAGAAGGCGGTTCCTCTGCCTCACCGAGATCGTCGGCGACGAATTGCCAATCCTGGTCCATATATTTGGGCGAGTCCACCTGACGCAACGAAAGCCCCAAGCGGCGGCGTTCCGCGTCAATCTTGATGATGCGCAGCGTCAACACGTCCCCGACCAAGACAACTTCGCGCGGGTGGCTGACCCGGTAGTCGGCCAGTTCCGAAATGTGGATCAGGCCCTCGACTTCCGGTGCGTCAACCAGGCACGCAAACGCGCCGAATTTGGTCAGCTTGGTGACGGTGGCCTGCACCAACTGGCCGACGCGGTAGCGTTCGACGACCTTACGCCAGGGGTCTTCTTCGCGGCGCTTCATGCTTAGCCCGATGCGGTTGCGCTCGGGGTCAATGCTGACGACTTCGACTTCGACTTCCTGGCCCACGTGGAGCACTTCGCGTGGATGGGTAACGTGTTGCCAAGAAATTTCCGTCAAGTGCACCAACCCGTCTGCGCCGCCCAGGTCTACGAAAGCGCCAAAATCCGCCAAGCTGATGACTTTGCCGCGCCGCACTTCGCCAACCTTCAGCTCGCGCAGCAACTTGGATTTCTGGAATTCGCGCCATTCGCGCGTGGCCGCCCGTTCGGAAAGAATGAGGCGGTTACGCGAGCGGTCAATTTCCACCACCTTGACGGCGATGTCTTCGCCGACCATGTGTCCCCAGCGAGCTTCGGGGCTGTCCCCCACCGCGCGCTGTTGACGTTCGCGGCTGATCTGGCTGGCGGGCACGAACCCCCGCACCTTGCCAAAACGCACGATCAAGCCGCCTTTGTTATAGCCGGCAACTTTGCCAAAATACACTTTCTTGTTTTCGTAATATTCCTGAGCCATGCGCCAGTTGCGTTCTTCTTCGGCGCGGGCCAAGGATAACACCGGCTGACCGTCGCTTTTCACCTTCAGGACATACGCCGTGACCTCTTCCCCGACTTGGAGCGACTCGAGGGCCGTGCGGTCCATCAGCTCCAATTCACGGCTGGCGATCACGCCCACGATGTCTTCGCCCAGGTCTACCAGCACCTCGGTTGGGCTTGTGGCGGTCACCGTGCCCGTGACAACGTCCCCGCGCTTGATGCCAGGCTCGGGGGCTTCTTCTTCTGAAGCTTCGGGTGTGGGCACTTCGGCTTCCTGAGGGGCAGCGGCCTCAGCGGTTTCCTGAGCGTCAACGGGGTTTTCCTCGCTAAGCTCAGGCTCTGCCGTATTTTCTTCAGAACTTTTTTCTTCGGCGGCAGCGGCTTCCGCAGGCGTTTCTGCGGCCTCCTCTACCGGAGCTTCTGCCACAATCGGCTCGGCTTCAGGGGGTGTCGTTGCGACCGACTGCTCAAGGGGTTCTTGAGCATCGGCTGTAGTGTGCTCGGCTTCTGAGGCAGCGTTTTCCATATCTGCTTCGTGACCGAGATTAGGGTTATTGGACTCCATGCTTGTCTCGTTCTCCGGTACTCACGCGAGCGCAAGGCGCATTATACCAAAGGCCCGCTAATTATCAAACCGGAGTGTGCACGAAAGACACGGCACAACCGCCCAAACACAGCGTACCAAATTTTCTTGACGCCCCCCACAGGGTATGCTATAGTGAAAGCGTAATTAATTGCTTGTGTGCAATCAATTAAATTAACGGGGCCGTCTATGTCCGCCCATCGCGCACCAGAACTGATGCGGCAACAAAACCGCACCGTGATCCTGGAAACAATCCAGGAACGCGGCCCCATTTCGCGCGTCGAGCTGGCCCGTTTGCTCAAGCTCAATCCCGCCACCGTCACACGCATCACGCGCGTTTTGCTCGAAGAGGGCCTCATCCAAGAAAGCGGCGAGGGCATCAACACCGGCACAGGCCGCAAACCCGTTTTGCTCAGCTTCAACTTGCGCGCCCGCCTGTTGATCGGATTACACCTCACGCCACACGACATGACCGGCATCGTTACCGATATGGCCGGCAACATCTTGGCCCGCCAAACGTTGCTTGCACCCACAGTTTCTGCCCACACCACACAAACATTGATCCACGAACTGCTGAGCGCCGACCCCAGTTACCAGCGGTGTCTGGCAGCGGTGTGCCTCAACACCACACATAACAGCGAAGCGTTGGCGACCACAGTCTCCGCGCTGCAAGAAAGCATCGGCGTGCCCGTGTGTGTGGAAGAAACGGCGATATTGGCCGCGCTTGGCGAAGCGGAATGGGGAGCAGCACACGGACAGTCGCACTTTGCGCTGCTTTATCTGGACGAGATCAGCCGCAGTTGCGCATACCTGGACGGAACGCTACACGCCGGCGGCATGGGAACGGACGCCGCGCTCCAGCCACTCAGCGCGCGGCTGAACAGCCGCCATATCGTTGCGCGCGCCCAAACCTTGTTGGACGAATTCCCCGAAAGCGCTTTCGGTCAATTGACGGCATCTGTCCGGCTTTCTGTGGGCGTGGTTTTTGAAGCTGCCCGCCAACATGATCCCCTAGCACTGGCGCTTCTCGACGAAGTGATCGCAGACCTGGCGCAGGCGGTGGCGCATGTTTCCGACGTGCTGGCGCTGGACTTTCTCGTGCTGGGAGGAACTTGGCAACAAGCCGCCGATGTGCTGATCCCTGCTGTTCAAAAACACCTGACAGGACGGAGGGGGCCGGCGCCCACACTGATCGGCTCCGGACTGGGGACAGACGCGCCATTGTTAGGCGCGATCAAACGGGCGCTTGAGCTGGTGGATATAGTCGCATAGGGGAGCACGCATGACAACAGGCGTCAAAATTGCGGTCATCGGAGCCGGAAGCACCTATACGCCGGAACTGATCGATGGACTGATCGCCCACCGTGACCGCATCCACGTAGACACGCTGGCACTGATGGACCTTTACCGCTGGCGCTTGGAGATCGTCGGCGGAATGGCCCAGCGCATGATGGCGCGTCACGGTTATACCCCGCGTGTGTTGCTGACCACCAACCGCGCCGAGGCGCTGGAAGACGCCGACTTCGTGATCACGCAAATTCGCGTCGGCGGCATGGCGGCACGTTTGATAGACGAAACCATTCCCCCACGTTACGGCGTGATCGGCCAAGAAACCGTCGGGCCAGGGGGCATCGCCAAAGCGCTGCGCACCGTGCCGGTGATGTTGGAGATCGCCCACGACGTGGAACGCTACGCGCCGCAGGCGTGGCTGATCAACTTCACCAACCCCTCGGGACTGATCACTGAAGCCATTCATAGCCACAGCAACGCGCATGTGATTGGGCTGTGCAATTTGCCGACCAACATGCGCGCGGAGATCGCCGCGTGGCTGGGCGCTCCGCCGGAAAGCGTGACACTGGACTATTTTGGGCTAAACCATTTGGGTTTTGTGCGCAGGGTGTGGGTGGACGGACAAGATCGCACCGAGGACGCGCTGAATGCCGTCATCGCCCAGGCCGCTCAAGAAGACGATCCGCTTTTCCCGCCGCCCTTGCTAGAAACACTCGGTTTGATCCCGGGCTACTATCTTTCATTCTATTATGCCAGCGACCGCATCTTGGCCGAGCAACGCCAAGCGCCCCAAACCCGCGCCGAGCGTGCGCGCGAGGTGGAAGAGGAACTGTTGAAGCTTTACGCCGACCCCAGCGTAGACGAAAAGCCCGCTTTGCTGGCCGAGCGTGGCGGCGCGCGCTATTCCACCGCCGCCGTGAGCTTGATTGCGGACATCGTCGCGGACAGCGGGCAAACGCATATCGTCAACGTGCCCAACCAAAACGCGATCAGCTGCATGGACGCTGACGCCATTGTGGAAATTCCCTGCCGTGTCGATGCACACGGCGCACATGCGCTACCGTTGGAAGAGCCGCCGCGTCAAGTGCGCGGGCTGATTGCAGCGGTGAAAGCCGCTGAGCAACTCACGATCCAAGCAGCTGTGACAGGAGATCGGCACGTGGCGTTACAAGCGCTGCTGGCGCACCCTCTTGTCCCCTCGTTTGCGGTGGCGCAATCGCTGCTGGCAGCGCTGCTTGCCGAGCATCGGGACTACCTCCCGCAGTTTGACCTATTTGCAACCCCGGAAGAGACGCCATGAAAGAACTCAAGATCGCTGTGCTGGGCGGTGGGAGCACCTACACGCCCGAATTGATAGACGGCTTCGTGCGCTACTACGACGAGCTGCCGATCCGTGAAATTGTCCTGCAAGACATCAGCACCGACCGGCTGGACGTGGTCGGAGGGCTGGCGCAACGCATGACCGCCGCGCGCGGCATTCCTGTCACGCTCACCACCGACCGCGCCGAAGCGCTCACCGACGCGGATTTCGTGCTGACGCAACTGCGCGTTGGGGGCATGGCTGCGCGCGCGCTGGACGAGCGCATCCCGCTCAAATACGGCGTGCTGGGCCAGGAAACCACCGGCCCGGGCGGTTTCGCCAAAGCGTTGCGCACCGTGCCGGTGATGTTGGAGATCGCGCGCGATGTGGAGCGTTACGCCCCGCAAGCGTGGATGGTTAACTTCACCAACCCTTCGGGGCTGGTGACCCAAGCATTGCTCAACCATAGCCAGGTGCGCGCCATCGGCTTGTGCAACGTGCCGATCAACATGCAGCGCAACGTCGCGCACGCGCTGGGGGTTGACGCCGCGCGCGTGGAACTGGACTACGTCAGCATCAACCATTTGAGCTGGGTACGCCGTGTGTGGCTGGACGGACAAGACGTAACAGAGCGCGTGTTGGCCGACCCCGAAGTGCGGGAAGAATACCCGCTAGACCCAGAAGTCATCGGCAAGATGGGAATGTTGCTCAATTACTATTTGCGCTACTACGTGCACCCGGACCGTGTGGTGACCGAACAGCGCGCCGCCGAGCAAACCCGTGCCGAATACTTGCAGCAAGTGGAAGCCGAGCTGCTGGAAATGTACGCCGACCCCGCGCTGAAAACCAAACCGGCTTTGCTGGACGAGCGTGGCGGCGCGTACTACTCAACGGCAGCCGTGGAACTCATCCGCGCCATTGCCCAAGATCGCCGCGAGGTGCACATCGTCAACGTGCTGAACCAGGGGGCGCTGCCGGACTTGCCGCCCCAAAGTGTGGTGGAAGTGCCCGCCGTCGTAGGCGCAACCGGAGCCAAGCCGTTAATCTGCGGACATTTGCCGCCGATCATACGCGGGCTGTTGGTGGCCGTAGATGCCTATGAGGAATTGACCATCCAAGCCGCTGTGAGCGGAGACGAGGATGCCGCGCAGTTGGCACTGCTCAGCCACCCGCTCGTGCCTTCCTGGGACATTGCCAAAGCGTTGTGGCAGGACATCAAAGCCGCACATCGCGCCTATTTGCCACAATTTGCTTAGCACGCGGGCAACCGCACGAGAGGAAAGCACGTCACGATGGCCGAACGTATTTTTCTAGGAGTAGACGGCGGCGGTTCTAAGACCGAAGCGCTGGCGATCACCGAAAGCGGGCAAGTGATCGGCTTTGGGCGCAGCGGCGGTTCGAACTATCACGGGTTGGGCATACAACGTGCGCTCGACCACGTCCGCCAAGCTGCTGCACAAGCGTTGAACGGTCAACAGGCCACCTGGGGGGCGTTCTGCCTGGCCGCCGCCGACACCCCTACCGATTTTGCCGCGCTCAAACCGGCCCTGGCCGAGCTGCCGCTTTGTGAGCACGTCGCCCTTTACAACGATCTGCGTGCGATCCTGCGGGCAGGCAGCGCACGCCCCTACGGGATAGCGGTGGTTTGCGGAAGCGGCTTCAACGCAGGGGGGCTGAGCCGTGACGGGCAAGAAGCACGCCTGCCGGCGTTGGGTGAGTGGACGGGCGACCGCGCGGGCGGTTGCGAACTCGGTTCGGCGGCGTTGGGAGCGGCTTTCCGCGCTTGGGACGGACGGGGGCCTGCCACGCATTTGCAAGCAGAGCTGTTGCGCTACTTCGACGCGCCTTCAATGGAAACATTGGCCGAACGCATCGTGCAAGAGTGCATCACGCGGAAAGACGTGTGCAAGCTGGCCCCGCTGGTCTTTCGGGTAGCTGCCGCAGGCGATGCCGTCGCCCAACGTTTGATCCGCGAACAAGGGCAGGAGATCGGGGTTTCGATTGTCGCAATGGCGCGTCGGCTGGGGCTACTCGACGTGCCGTGTGATGCGGTGTTGGGAGGCAGCGTATTTTATGGGGAAGGGGCGCTGCTTTTGGACACCATCCGCGAAACGGTGCAACCCGCCGCGCCGCAAGTCACGCCCAAAAGGTTGGACGTGCGGCCTGTGGTGGGGGCAACGCTTTTGGCGATGGATCACGCAGGGGCGCAAAGCGACGCGGCTTGGTTGCGCGCACTTTACGCCGGTTTGCCTGCGCAACTTATCTTGCAAACAGAAATGAGAAGCTCGCCGGAAAGGAGGTGACGCGCCCACGAGGGTAACCCGCAACAACCGGAAACATTTACGCTATGCACGACCGGATACGACGACCTTAGGTGAAAGTTTTTGGAGGGAACAAAAACCCATGCGTACCCCGAAATTGATTGCTGTAGTGCTGGTGTTGGTCTCGCTGATCGCGTTGGTCGGCGGGGCGGCAGCAGCCCCCGCTGCGCGTGAAGATGTCACGCTGACTGTGTGGGGCTTTGTCTGGACAGCAGATTGGCTCGATGCCATTGCCCCCGGTTTTGAAGAAGCACACCCGGGCGTGACGGTGAACGTGGAGCGCTTCGAGTATGACGCTTACCACGATGCCATCATCACCGCGCTGGCTTCCGGCAGTGAAGTGCCCGACGTGGCGACGCTCGACCCGATGTGGGCCGGCGACTTGATCCGCGACGGTGCGCTTTCGCCCCTGGAAAACATCGAGGACGTGCTGAACCCCGACGATTTCGTTGCGGGTGGTTGGGAAC
>CAZZNC010000005.1:0-20695 GCA_964655405.1 uncultured Anaerolineaceae bacterium
AGTCCATTTCCTGGCGTTGGCGGCGTTGGCGGCAGGGCTGCCGGTTTTGCGCTATGAGCTGCTCAATCCGCTGGTCCGTGTCAACGCCGAGCTGCAACGCAGCCACGCCGAGCTGCAACGCACCTACGAGGCGCGCACCAAGTTTTTGGCAGGCATCAGCCAGACGCTGCACATGCCGCTGGGCACGTTGGCCGAGGACACGGCGTTTTTGTTGGAGGACAAAGCCGGCCCGCTCAGCGAACGTCAGCGCGACCGGCTGCAACGTGTGGCGCAAAACACGCGCCATTTGCGCCAGATGATTGACGACGCCTTGATCTTCAATCAGTTGGAACGCGGCGGGCTGAAGCTGGCTCGCCGTCCGGTGGATGTGGTTGCGCTGCTGGACGAAATCTTGGGAATGATCGAACCGCTGGTGCAAGACAAAGGCTTGGCGCTCGAACGCGAATACGGCGCCGTGCCGTCGGTGTACGCTGACCCGTTGCGTTTGCGCCAAGTGTTGACCAATATCCTCGCCAACGCGGTGAAGTTCACCGAAACCGGCTCGGTGACTGTGCGGGCGCGTGCCGAAAATGGCAAGGTGCGTTTCGAGGTGCAAGACACGGGCATCGGCATCCCCAAAGAAGCGCAGGGGCGCATCTTCGAAGAGTTCCAACAAGTGGACGGCAGCTCGATCTACCGTTATCAGGGGGCTGGTTTGGGGTTGGCGATTGCACGCCGCTTGACCGAGATGCACGGCGGGCATATTGGGGTCGAGAGCACGGAAGGGCAGGGTTCGACGTTTTACGTCACCATTCCTGTTGCGCCCGCATTGCCCGACGCTTCTTCTGTTCCCGCACCGACCCAAGTGGTACAGAGCGCGGCGCCTTCTTCGAGCACGTAGGCGTTGCGTGTTTGGGCTGTCCCCATGTGTGAAGTTGAGCACGTAGGTTAGTAAGGAAGAGGCAATTACCCATGGCTAAACAAATTTTCGTCGTTGAAGACAACCCCGACAACCGTACCTTGATCGTGGATATCTTGCAGGCCAGCGACTATGAAGTTTTCATGGCTCCCAACGGCGTTGAGTGTTTGCGGGTGTTGCAAACCAAGCGTCCAGACTTGATTCTGATGGACCTTTCGCTGCCCAAGCTGGACGGGTGGGAAGCTACGCGCCGGATTAAGAGCAACCCCAAGTTGGCCGACATTCCCATCATTGCGCTGACGGCTAACGCGATGCTCGGCGACCGTGAAAAGGCGCTAGAAGCGGGCTGCGACGATTACATTTCCAAGCCCGTAGACTTGCGCGAGTTGACCAGTAAATTGCATCATTTCCTGGGCGAGTAGCCCCGTTGTCCACCGCATGGCAACACCACGCCGCACAAGGAGCGCTGCCCGATGTTACATGATGCCCTGATCTATTTGCTCGGCGAGGATGGCGCGGACGTGCTCGCGCGCGTGTTGGTCGCCGTGCTGATTTTGCTGCTCACCTGGCTGCTTCGTCGGCTGGTGGGCACGCTGGCCCGTTACGCCACGCATCACGTGACCCGCTGGACGCAATCCGAATGGGACGACCAGATCGCCGAGGCGCTGATGCCGCCTTTGCGCCTGCTGATTCTGATCGTCGGCGTGGAGATCGCGGCGTTGGCGTTGGCCTTGCCCTATCCCTTTGCGCACTGGCTGCGCGTCACGCTCAATACGCTGGTGGCTTACGGCATCTTTTGGGCGCTTTACCGGCTGGTGGCGCCGGTGATCGCCATCACCTGGAAGCTCAGCCGCCGCACCGTGCAAGATGTGGCGTTCAGCGAGGCGTTGGAGCAAAAGCTCTCGCGTGTGCTCGTGCAGATCGTGCGCGCGCTGATCATCGTGTTGGGCTTTGCCGTCGTGCTGGAATCCTGGGGCTACGACGTGGCGGGGCTGGTAACGGGGCTGGGCATCGGCGGGTTGGCGGTGGCGCTGGCCGCCCAAGACACGCTCGCCAACCTCTTCGGCTATTTCGTGATTTTGGCCGACGAGCCTTTCCGCGTGGGCGAGTATATCGTTTTCGGCGATGTGAGCGGCACGGTGGAGCATATCGGCTTCCGCAGTACGCGGCTGCGTGCCGTTGACCAATCTCTGATCGCGGCGCCCAACAGTGTCTTGATGAACGCCACCATCACCAACTGGTCACGGTTGACCAAGCGCCGATTGCAAATGACGCTGGGGCTGGAATACGCCAGCTCGCCGCAGCAAATCCTGGCTGTGGTGCAGGCTGTGCGCGAGATGTTGCGCGCCCATGAGCAGGTGCAAGCGGACTCGGTGATTGTGCAGTTCGTGGCGTTCAACGAAAGTTCGCTCGATGTGCTGATGGTGTGCTATATGAAAGTTTCGGCCTGGGCGGACTTCCAGGCGGCTAAGCAAGACATCAATTTGCGCATCATGCGCATCTTGGACACGCACGGGGTGGGGATGGCCTTCCCCACGCGCACGGTCTTTTTGGAGCACGTGCAACACGCCGAGCCGCCTTCGGTGGCGGCCAGCGAGGATCAGCCGACGGAAGAGCCGCCCTCCGCCGAGGCGACCGACCGCCCTGTGCCGGACGACGCGGCAAATTAGCGGGGGCGCTGCCCCCGCACCCCCGCAAGGGGCGCTGCGCCCCTTGACCCCGCCGCGTGAACGCTGCGCGTTCCGCGCGGTAAGGTGGTGTGGAACGTGGCCGTCGGCGACCGTCCGCTGCCGGCGAGCGTGCGTCGGCGGGGGCGCGCCGCCCGCCCCGCGCTCCGCGCGGCGCAAAGCGGCGAAAGCCGCTTTGGTGCGCCGAATGGCGCACGGCGGCGCGCCCCAAGCGCACGATGAGCGCTCAAGCCGAATTTCCAACGCGCGTACATGCGCAGGCACGCTCGCTACGCTTCGTCCGGCAGCCGCGCGGCCACTGCCTGCGCGGTTGGATCGTGCAAAATGGTGTAGAGCTTGAACGCCTCGCGGTAGTGTTCTTCGGCGGCGGTCGCGTCTCCGCGCAGCCGCGCCACGTCCCCCAACGCGCGCTGTGCATCCGCGATGCCGCGTCGGTAGTGCATCCGCCGTGCTTGGGCCAATGCGTGCTCGGCCAACGTCTCCGCGTCCTCCAACTGTTCCCGTTGCGCCAACAGCCGTGCCAAACGTGTGCGTGCGCGGATTTGCGTTTCCAGGTCGGCGGCGGCTTCGCTTTCGCTCAACGCTTGCCGGTAAACGGCCTCGGCGTCCTCGGAGCGGCCCAGAGCCTCCAACGTCAGCCCCAGGTCGGCGCGGAACACGGCAGCCCATTGGGGCGCGTCAACGGCGGTGGCGGCGGCGAGTGCTTGTTTGTGTAGCGCGTGTGCGGTCTGATATTCGCCCAATGCTGTATAAGCGCGCGCCAGGTTGTTGGTTTGCACCGCGATCATCGTCGTGTCGTCCAGCGCGCGGCTGATTGCCAACGCTTGCTCCAATTTGTCCACCGCCAGGCGCGGCTGACCGGTCAGCGTCAGCGCACAGCCCCAATTGCTCAGCCGCACGGCTTCGGCGCGCCGATCGTTGGTTTGTTGCGCGATGGCGACCGCTTCTTCGTAAAAGGCTTGCGCGGTGTCCTCGTCGCCCATTTCGGTATAGACGGTGGCCGCATTGCCCAGCACCAGGCCGCGCGTGGGCAAGTGCTCGATGTGCGAAAGCAGCATCAGCGCCTTTTCGTACTCGTCCAGCGCCGCGCGGTAATTGCCTGCTTGCCGTTGCGCTTGGGCGATGTCGCAACGCAACTGTGCCACTTGCGGCGAGCGCGCGTCCCGTCCCAACAAGCGTAACGCCTCGTTCCAATGTGTGCTCGCAGCTTGACGATCCTGCCGTTGGGCGGCCAGGTAGCCCAACAATTGGTGCGCTTCGGCCTGACGCGCGCGGTTGTCGTGTTGTTCGGCCAGCGCGAGCAGCTTTTCCCCGTAGCTTTGCGCCTCGTCCAATCGGCGCTGACGCATGGCGACGTTGCCCAACGCCAGCAAAATCTGCATGTGCTCTTCGGGATCGTCAACGGCTTGGGCGGCGTAAAGTGATTGTGCCTCGCTGAGGAAACTCAGCGCGCGCGGCAGATCGTTGGCCGCGTAAGCGGTCACGCCCAGCCGTGTCAGCGCGGAAGCCTCGTGCACGGCGTTGCCGGTGCTGCGCGCTTGGGCCAGCGCGCGCGTGGCGTACTCTTCGGCTTGCGCTGTGTCGCCGATCTGCTGGTAGGCGGTGGTGAGGTCCAGCGCGCTGTGCATGAAGAACTCCGGCGGCTGATTGCCCAACCGCAACGCCAGATTTTCCGCTTCCTGCAAGTGCATGATCGCCTGGCGGTATTGTTGCGTTTCCATCGTCAAGCGTGCCAGCGTTTGCAGCCAGCGCAATTGCAACGTTTCTTGGTGCGTTTGGCGCGCAAAGTACAGCGCTTGCTCGAAGAGCTTGGCTGCGTTGAGACGGTCGCCGATCTGTTGCGTCGCTTCGCCCAACAAACCCAGCACGCGCGCCGTGATGGGGTGTTGCCCGTTGGCCTGCGAGAGGATCACGGCTTCTTTGAGCAGGTGTTGGGCATAGTTGGGGTTGTCCTGATGCAGGGTGTCGCGCGCCAGGCTTTCCAGCGCCAACGCGATGCTTGTTGTGTCGCCGGACTGCCGCGCCGCTTCCAGCGCCTGGCGGTGATACGTTTGCGCCTCGCCCCATTCCTCGCGGGAAGCGTGCAGCGTGCCCAAGTTGTTCAAACAGCGCGCCAGTTCGCGCGGTGACCCCAATGTGTGGGCGATTTGCAGCGCCTCTTCGAGCGCGGTTTGGGCGTCCTGATAGCGTTGCATTTTCACATAGGCCGCGCCCAGTCCGTTGAGGAAAAGTTCGGTGTTGTGGGTATCATTCAGCGCGCGCGCCAATGTCAAGCCGCGTTGGTACGTTTCCAGCGCCGTTTCGTGGAAGCCTTGTTCCAGCGCGGCGGCGGCGGTTTCCAGCAGCGTATCCATTTCTTGTTGGGCGGGCGTGGGGCGTGGGGCGGGTGGGTTCACCGCGCCCCCGAAAAGACGGTTCAGCAGGTTGGTCATGCGTTTTCCTTGCCTAAAAAGCTCATGCAGAACGGGTGTGACGGGCTACAACGTGCGCAGCAGCAGCGGCACGAGCATTTCGCGCGCGCTCATACCGGCGTGGCGACTGCGCGAAGCGTTTCCATTGGGCGGGCGCACCGAAAGCGCCACGCCTTCCCGCGCGATCACGGTCAAGTCGCCCAAGCGCGGGGCGCTTTCCGGCATGGGGGGCTCCGGCCCGAAAAGTCCGGCGGCCAGGGCGTCTTCCGGCAACAAACAGGCGATCTTGTCGCCCAGATTTTCGCACAAATAGGCCATCGTGTCCTCGCGCGTGCCGCACCGCAAATAGAGGTGCGCCAAGCGTGCATCCCCTGCCGGTGCCATACGCAGCGCATCCAGCAGCGCGGGGTGCTCTTCGGCGACCACGTAGTCGGTAATCGGCGTGTGGCCGTGGTCGGCCACCAGCATAAAGAGCGTGTGGCCGTCGCCCACCCCGTCCGCGCTGAGCACGTCGCGCAGGTCGGCCAGTTGGCGGCGGATTTCGGTATACGTGTGCTCAGCGTCGCGCCCGTGCAGATGCGAAAGGCTGTCCACCGCGTTCCAATACGCGCTGACAAAGCAGCGTTTGCGGCGCGTTTCGTGCAAAAGCTCGCGCAGCGCCACCCAAAGATCGGTGAAGCCGAAATACAGCGTGCTATGGGCGATGCCGCGATGAATCAGGCGCGAAAGCCCCGTGCCGAGCAGCCCTTTTTGTTGCAACAGATACGTTTCTACGCCCCAACTGGCGAGCACTTGCCCCAGCGTCAGGCGCGGCAGGAAGTTGTCGAAGTTCAGTCCCCAATCTTCCAGCACCTCCGAGCGGTGCTTGCCGTTGACCGGACAATAGTGCAGCAAATTGGATAGCACGCCGAATTCGCGCAAGAAAAGCTGCGTGCCCACCATGCCCGTTGCGGCGGGGCTGGCGCCTGTCCAGATGCTGGGCAGCGCGGCGGCGGTGGTGCTGGGCGTGATGGACGTGATTGGTGTGAGCGACCCTTCGCCGGTGAGGTCGGCCAGAATCTGCGCGATCTCGGCGTCTTGGGTGCGCAGCTCTTGCAACAGCCGCCAGCCCAGCCCGTCCGTGACAAAAAGCACCACGCGCCGCACCTGCCCGCGCCAATGTTCCCACAGCCGCGCGTCCAGGGGCGCGGGGCCGATCTGTCCGGCGCTGTGTTCGTGGCGGTCGACCAACAGCCGCACGATGGTATGCGCCAAGTTGCGAATCGAAAGCCCGTCGTAATGGGGAAAGACGATCTCGTCGGCCCAAGGGGCGTTGATGTCCAGTAAGCGCTGGGCGAGGATGGTTTGCTCCAGCGTCGCGGCCAAGTTCTGTTCGGTCATGGATGCTCCTTGCGTGCGTGTGCGGCGATGCGCGAGCTAT
The DNA here is from genome assembly GCA_964655405.1 of uncultured Anaerolineaceae bacterium. Classification (GTDB taxonomy): domain Bacteria; phylum Chloroflexota; class Anaerolineae; order Aggregatilineales; family Aggregatilineaceae; genus JALSSH01. Next base: position 6,418 of record CAZZNC010000005.1, read on the forward strand.
TATACCGCAAGGCGCGCCGCAGTTTTTGTGGAAAAGTGGGTACGGAGGCAAAGCGGCGCGCGCGAGGTCGCCGACCGCCGCGAAAGTGGCGAGTCGGCGGGCGACGTGCGCGCCGACGGGGGCGGGTGACGTGTCGCGCTGCTTTTTGCGCGACGCGAGGTCGCCCCCATTGTTCAACGAGCGCATAAGGACAAGGGGGCCGCCCACGCTGGGACGCCCCCTTGTCGTGCGTTGACGTGTTGCGTTCGCGCCTAGTGCATCACTTGCCCCAGCGTGGAACACGCCGGACACGATCCGCCAGGACGTACAATCGCGTAACCGGCCATCGGGTCGGCGCCGTAGCTGGTGAAGTCCACGTTCCAGACGATCATCAGCCGGATTTTGCCGCTGTTCTTGGAAAGCTGCACCGCGCGCGCCAGCCATTGCGCTTGTTGCGTCACTGTGACGTTTTGCGCCCAGGCAAAGCCCGCTGGCAACGTCCCCAAGCCTTCCGGCGAAAGGTAACCCAGCTCGGTGAAGCACAGCGGCTTGGCCCCGCCGAAAGCGTTCCAATACGTGTTGACCATGCCCCAGTAGTAGCGCGTGTAGTAGCTGTCCCCGCGCGGGTCACCGTTGGTTTGGTCTGGCCCGACGATGCCCTCGTTGTAGTGCAGCCCGATGCAGTCCGCGTAATGGGCTGCGCCGGCGGCTGCCATGCCGCGTATGTAGCGGTCGTCGTTCCAAACGCGGTCGGTGCCAAAGGCGCCTTCTGCGCCGGTGGGGGCGGGCGCGCCGCTGATCACCATCACGCTGGCGTTTGCCCCCTTGATCGCGTTGTAGGCTTTGATCAGCATCTGCGTGTAGCTGGCCGGATTGATCTGTCCGGTCGGCCATTCGCGGTCAATGTTCTGCTCGTTCCACACCTCGATAGCGTCTGGCCCCAGCGCGGCCACGCCACCGAGGAAGCCCGCGAACTGATCCATGTAGCCCGTGCCGCCCGCGCCCAGTTGGGCTGGGTCGCCCACGATGCCGAGCAAGATGCGGAAGCCCTGGCCGTGCGCCTGGTTGATCGCGTCTGCCGCGATCTGGGGCGAGTCGCCCAAATTGTAACGGATCTGCCGCTTGACCCAGGTCATGCCCGCCTGACGCATCAAGTCCACATGCGCGAAGCCGTCTACGTGGCCGCCCAGCTCAAAAGCGCCGCCGCCACTGGGGGCAGGGACAGGCGTGGGGTTGGCGGCGGGCTGAGTTGCTTGCGGTTGGCCCCCGGGTTGCGGGGCGGGTGCGCTGCCGCCCGCCGGAATTTTGAACACCTGCCCAACGTAGATCAAGTTCGGGTTGGTGATGGCGTTGGCTTGCACCAGTGCGTCAAGCGTGATGCCGAAGCGTGTGGCGATGCGGAAAAGCGTGTCGCCGGCTTGCACGGTATACGTCTGGCCGGTGGCCGGTTGCGCGGGCGCAGCGGTGGGTTGCGGTTGCGCAGGGGCGGCGGTCGGCTGGGCGGGGGGCTGCGCAGGGGTAGCCGCTCCGGGCGCCGGAATCTTGAGCACTTGCCCGACATAGATCAGGTTCGGGTTGCTGATGCTGTTGTACGCGGCCAGAACGGGCCAGGTGGTATGATATTGCAGTGCGATCCGGTACAAATTTTCCCCAGGTCGCACCACATGGGTTGAGGTGCCGTCCTGGGCATAGGCTTGCTGTGGGCGCGCGGCTGTTGGAGCCAGCAGCAGCGCGATCACGAGTACAAAGGGTAGCCATTTCAAACGCATCATGTACGCTCCTGGTTAATTTTCGTGCCAAATGCTTGTCTTCATCATACTGAAAAATAATATCTGCACAACTGACCGCAGACGTTCGCTAATCGTGCGTCATGGGGACGCCCCAATGCAGAGCGGACGGCTCCGGTGGTGGCCGGTATGCCGCCCGCAAGTTGTTTTTCCTGCCGTCCAAGCGTCCGTGCGCTCAGCCTTTGATCACGAATTGGCCGTTTTCGTAGAAAAGTTCCCCGTCAATCGTGATGCGTCCGCCGTTCTTCATCTCGTGGATCATGTCCCAATGCACTTGGCTTTTGTTCTGGCCGCCTGCCTCTTCAAAGGACTGCCCTAACGCCATGTGGATCGTGCCGCCGATCTTCTCGTCGAAGAGAATTTCGCCGGTGAAGCGCTGGATGCCGTAATTCGTGCCGATGGCAAATTCACCCAAGAAGCGTGCCCCTTCGTCCATATCCAACTGGCTGAGCAAGTAGGCTTCGTTTTTCTCGGCGCTGGCTTCCACCACCTTGCCGTCCTTGAAGGTCAGCTTGACCCCGCGCACCTCATGGTTGCCGTAAATGGTCGGGAAGCTGAATTCCACATGCCCGTTGACACTGCTCTTGACCGGACTGGTGAAGACTTCGCCGTCCGGAAAGTTGTTGTCGCCCCATGCGCTGATCCATGTGCGCCCTTCGACGCTGAGCGACATTTCGATCCCCGGGCCGCTGACTTCGACCTGCTTTTTGCCGTCCAGCCAGGCGACCAGGCGGTCTTGGCGTTCCTTGACCTGCTTCCAATGGGCGATGGGGTCGGGAGTATCCAGGGCACAAGCCTTGTAGACGAACTCGGTATAGGCCAACAAGCCCATTTCGGCTTGTTGGGCGGCGGCCTGAGTGGGCCAACCGCAAATGTTCCAGCGCAGCGAGCCGTCCGCCGTGCGTGCGAAATAGCGTTGGATGATTTCGCGTTGGGCTTTTTGGCGCTTGGTGGTGCGTTCGGTGGGGATGTTGGAAAGTGCTTTGGTGTTGGTGGGCGCCAAGATGCGGAACCATACGTCGGCGCGCTCGATGCTATCACGGATTAGCGGGTCGGTGAAAGTTAGTTGATCGTCGTCGCCCAGCGCGTAAAGCATTTCGTCCAGCCCGGGCAAGATCATGCTCACGTGGGGGTGCCCGCCGCGTCGCAACACGGCTTCGTGCAGCGCACGGAGCAGCGGTTCGGCGGCGATGCTGCCATGGATCAATACATAGTCTCCACGTTGGATCGGCACCGAAAATTCGGTCAAAACTTGTGCCAAGCGTGGTGCGAAGTCATCAAACATACTATTTTGCTCCCTTCAAAAATCTGTAACATGCTTACGCGGAGCACACTATACCACAAGGCACGGGGCACGGCGAAGAACGGACGAAAATTTTTGTGCGGATGTTCTTGCTCCTGAAGGTGGAAACTGCTATACTGAGATCAGCGAGGACAAAATTCGGCTTCATGCCGTGTGAGCCTTTTTGGCTCCTATATCCTTGCCCATTGTTACCGCTTAGTTCCATTCAATGCGTTCAGAAAGAGCCGCTTTCGTCAGCGGCTTTTTTTGTGTGTAGTACATGCCGTAGGGATGTTCGCGGGTATCGTCAATGTCTATGATGAGTTTGCAAGACGGCCAGACGTAATTCCAGTAGCGTTCTTCACCGCGTGTATATAGGCGCTGGAGCGCCCAGAGAAAATAGTCTACCGCTTGCAGGCCGGTGTTTTGCTTGGACGGACAGGAACGCACGTAGAGATTGGATGTATGAGGGTATCTTTGCGCTTGAATGAAGTGCTCACGAGCTTTGAGTAATTCGGTTCTGAGTGCTTCGGTGCGATCTTTCCTGCCGCGTGAAGCGAAACAGATTATGTACTCCGGTGCTTTATGAAGGCGCTTTTTTGTGAGCCGGCGCACCAATAAATCGTAAAGTTCATCGGTACGATAGCGGTAGCCAGGGTTGCGTTTTTGGCGGCTGCGCACGTACTCTACAACAGTTAATTTGTCTTTGACGACGGCCAAAAAACGTAGCCCCGGGAACTTTCGCAGCAGTGCAAAAACCTCGCGGCGTACTTCGGGAAGATCGTCTTTGGCGTGGAACGCGACAGCGGTTTTATTTTGGCGTGGGTCAAAAGAAGGCACACCGGTAAAGTACGGATCGGTGAGAAGATCCCGGCGCAAACTTTCCATTTGCAACGACAGTGCAGCTGGATCAGGCACTTCCAGCAGACCAAGCATGAACCATCGAGAACAGCCGGGCTTGCCGACGATCGTTTTTCCTTTGGTACTGAACAGAGTTGGGTCGCCAGCCTCGTCCACAAAGTAGTAAATGGTTGATGGGGCATCTACTCCCATGGTTGATCTCCTGGCGTGCGGTGTTTATATCACGGTAAGCACCAGTAGCATACGAGAGCGCGTTCTGTACGTCAACACCGAGGCGTATATCATTAGTCGGCCCGCGCGTTTCTTGCTGGCACGAAGCCCCGCCCCACGCTATGATCGCCACGCTTTGGGACGCTCAGCAAACCGAAACGAGGAGCCAGCCGCGTGAACCTTCCGCATTCCCCCGCACGCTCCGACCCGCGCCCCATTGGTATTTTGGATTCGGGCGTGGGCGGCCTTTCGATCCTGCGTGAAGTGCGCGCGCAGCTCCCCGCCGAAAACGTGATCTACCTGGCCGACCAAGCCCACGTCCCTTACGGCACGCGCCCCATCGAGCAGGTGCGCGCTTTCACCGAGGGGATCGTGCGCTTTTTGTTGGCGCAGCAAGCCAAGCTGATCGTGGTGGCGTGCAACACGGCCAGCGCCGCCGCTTTGCGCACACTGCGCACGACGTTCCCGCATGTGCCTTTCGTGGGCATGGAACCGGCGGTCAAGCCCGCCGCCGAAGCTACCCGAACCGGTGTGATCGGCGTGCTCGCCACCGAAGCCACCTTCCAGGGGAAACTTTACGCGAGCGTAGTGGGGCGCTTTGCGCGCGATGTGCGCGTGGAAACGCAGACCTGTCCGGAGTTCGTGACGTTGGTGGAGGCAGGCCACACGCATACCGATGCCGCGCGCGCAGCGGTGCGCCGACGGCTGGCCCCGTTGCTGCGCGTCGGCATCGATCAACTGGTGCTCGGCTGCACGCATTTTCCCTTTTTGGCGGACGTGTTGCGCGCGGAAGCCGGTCCGGGTGTGGCGCTGGTAGACCCCAGTGCAGCGGTGGCGCGCCAGGTCGAGCGCGTGCTCCGCGCACGCGAGGCGGCGCACATGACCTCCGCGCATGGGAAACTGTGCTGCTATACGACCGGCGACGTGCCTGCGTTCCGCCGCGTGCTGCGCACCTTGCTCGGCGCGGAGGTCGCGGAAGCCGCCGACGTGTGCGCGGCGACGTGGGGCGCAGACGGCACGCTGACGCCCGCGTCAGCGGAGGCGTGCTCGGACGTGTGATTGTGCGATGGGGGGAGGGCGTGGGCGGGGTCAGTCGCCCAGTTGGGTCAGCGCCCAGCGCGCCGTTTCGCCGATTTCGGGGTCGTCCACCAGCGTTTCGATAGCTTCGGCAGCGCGTTTGTCGCCGATGCCGACCAGTGCGCGGATGATGCGGCGGCGCACGTTGCTTGTGGCACTTCCCAGCGCGTTGACCAGCGGTTTGAACGCGCGCGGGTCGCTGAAGTTGCCCAGCGCGTCCACCACCTGCGTCAGCGTCAAGTCGTCGCGTTCGGTGCGCAGCCGTTCCAGCGCCTCCAGCAGAATTTCCACCACGCGCGCGTCGCCGAAGTTCGCCAACAGCGCGGCAGCGCGGCGGCGCACTTCCGGCGTGCCGTGCAGCAACGCCTGCCCGAGCGGTTCGAGCGCCTCGACGCCCAGCTCGTTGAGCATAACTTGGGATTGGCGGCGCACCTCGTCGTCATCGTCACCCAGCGCCGCGATAAGGGTCTGGATGTTTGGTTCGTTGATAGCCACTGTTCTTTCGTTCCTCCACGCGGTGACCGCACGGTCGCCGCTTGTCGTTGTTGATACTTGGCCCAACAGCACACCCGAAAGGGGGGGAAGGCGTGCGGCGATCCTTGCCCTGGAGTGTTTGCTGTAGGGGACACGCAGCCGCTCGCGCAAAAGGCAGCGGGCGGCTGTGCGGGCGCGTATTATAGCATAAATGCACGGCGGGGTCAGCCGTAAATTCCCCCGAACGTTACAGGTGGGCGTCTTGCGGGATCAAGTCCAAATTGTGTCCCACCGTCTCGAACGCTTGCAGCGCGTGGTCGAGGTGTTCTTTGGTGTGGGTCGCCATATAGCTTGTGCGTAGCAGGCTGCTTTTCGGCGGCACGCCGGGGGAAACGACCGGATTGGTGTAGACGCCTTCTTCGATCAGTGCGTGCCAGGCCAACACGGTGCGGTAATCGTCGCGGATGTAGATCGGGATCACAGGCGTGTTGCTGGTGCCGGTGTCGTAGCCCAATTTCTTGAAGCCCGCGCGCATATATTCGGCGTTGTCCCACAGCCGTTGCACGTGTTCCGGCTCGCTTTCGATGATGTCCAGCGCGGCCAATACGGCGGCGGCGTTGGAAGCGGGCAGGCTGGCGCTGAAGGCGAACGAGCGCGCGTGGTGTTGGATGTAATGGATCACGTCCGCGTCGCCCGCGATGAAGCCGCCGATGGAGGCCAGCGACTTGCTGAACGTGCCCATGATCAAATCCACCTCGTCGGTCAGCCCAAAATGCGCCGCCGTGCCGCGCCCACCGGCCAGCACGCCGATGCTGTGCGCGTCGTCTACCATGATGCGCGCGCCGTGCCGCTTGGCGATCTCCACCAGCTCCGGCAGCGGGGCGATGTCTCCGCCCATGCTGTAAACGCCGTCCACGATCACGAGTTTGCCCGCGTCGGCGGGGAGCTTGCTCAGCACGGTTTCCAGGCTATCGGGGTTGTTGTGAGAGAAGCGTTTCATTTCCGCCTGGTTCATGCCGCGCGCCAGGAAACAACCGTCTACGATGCTGGCATGGTCGTCCTTGTCCAGCACGGCGAAATCACCGCGCCCCACCAGCGCCGAGATCGTGCCGACGTTGGTTTGGTAGCCGGTGGAAAAGACGATGGCCGCTTCTTTGCCCACGAAGTCCGCCAGGCGGCGATCCAAGTCCAGGTGAAATTGCAGCGTGCCGTTGAGGAAGCGGCTGCCGGTGCAGCTTGTGCCGAAGCGTTCGACGGCTTCCCTGGCCGCTTTTTTAACCTTGGGGTGGGTGGTCAGCCCCAAGTAGTTGTTTGAGCCGATCATCACCACGCGCTTGCCGCGAAAGATGGCCGTTGTGGCGTCGGAATCTTCCAACGGTTGGAAGAAAGGGTAAACGCCCATTTCCATCGCCTCTTTGGCGCGGGTGAACTTTTTGGTCTTGTCGAAAAGGTCGCTCATCGTGTGTCCTTTGCGTATCCCGCCTATCGTAGCCGGTTCTACAGACGCTGTGTGAGAGTCAGCGCGCGTAATAAGGCGCGCAGCAACCGGTTTCCCGCGCGTATTTTATCCAAGAGCGGGCAAGTTGGCGACTTGCCCACCGGCGGGGCCGGTGATTGCCAGGCGAGCTGTTGCACGTGTGGCAAAAGGCTCTGTAGCCTACTTGGGCCTTGCGCTGACCGAAAAGGCGCGCCATAGGTGCGTTGGCGTAACGGTTGCCGACCCCACCCATGTTTATTTGGGCGTGGTACACAGCGCGTTGGGGCTGTGGTGCGTGGACTGCTCCGGTCGGAGTGGTGCAGCGGATTGTCTGCGAGAGCACGGTGTCCATCATCGCCGCCAAGTGCGGCCAACTTCCCACAGTCTCAATATACGTGATGTCCCCCTGCTACGTTTCATCAGGAGGGCTAGCCGTGAAGTTTTGTGCTGAGGCGTTGTTGCTGTTGTCGGGCGCTTCCGAGCGGGGCAGCGTTCTTTTCCCCGCTCTTGCTATGCGAGAAAACGAGGGAAGATCACCGCCGATCAAAACGCATTTTTGCGCAGAATGTGCAGCGCGGGAAAATTCGCAGCAAAATTTCCTTGACGCCCCCTATCTGCGCTGGTAGAATGAGCCACGTTGCGCCCCTATCGTCTAGAGGACTAGGATGCCACCCTTTCAAGGTGAAGACTGGGGTTCGAATCCCCATAGGGGCACACGAAAAAAGCTCGCGCCTGGCGCGGGCTTTTTGTTTTTCTGCGCAACGTGCACCGCCGTTCACACGCGCGGAAAGGTGTATTGCTGCACCACCACCCGATCCGCGAAATAGAGCACCAAACTGTAGGCGGGGGGCATGGTCAGATCGGGGCGCGGGTTTTCGTCCCAGGGCTGCCACGCATAGTTGGGCGCCACGCTGGGCGCGGAAATGTACGTGATGCCGTCGCGCACGATCTGGCTGCTGCGGTGCAGATGCCCACACAGCACCGCCCGCAAACGTCCCCGTGCGGGCAGCAGCGCCTCGTGCAGCGCCGCCCCGTTGGTCAGGATCATGTTGGCGTCCAGCCAGGGCGACCCCATTTCGAAGGGCGGATAGTGCAAGACCACCGTCAGCGGAGGCCCTTGCGACGTGGCCTCAGCGCGCACACGCGCGAGCTGTTCTTCGCTGAGCCAGCCGAGTGGGTCGCGCACGTGCTCCCAACAGCCGTCCAACACCAAAAAGCGCTCCCCTTTCACCTCGAACGTGTAGTCCAACGGGGCGGCGGGGTCGCCGTCCGCCGAGGCGGGCGCGCCGAGATATTGGCGCAGCCACGCCGGATTGTCGTGGTTGCCCGCCGCGTAGTAGATCGGTATGCGCAGCGCCGCCAGGATGCTTTGCGCCTGTACGTAAGAAGGCTCGCTCCGGTCGTGGGAAACGTCGCCGGTGTGCAGCACGAAGTCCGGCGGTGTGGGAAAGTCGTTGATCAGTTGCACGACACGCTGCAAGTTCGGCGCCGAGTCCACGCCGTGCAGCGGTGCGCCGTCCGAAGAGATATGCGAGTCTGTGATGTGGACAAACGTTAGAAGGGGTGGCATAAGCTCATTCCTAGAGGTGCGGTTGGTTATTTTTGGCGCGCACACTGTAGCTTACTCGGCACGGCGGCGCAAACTTTTCCGTGTGGCGGGCGGTGTGCGTTCACGGGAGCGTTGCTCCCATGCCTCATGCCTGTTGCACTGGGCAGGCGCGCCGAGCACGAGTAGAATGGCCGTGCAAAGCGTCCGCGCATGTTGTGCGATCACATTGGGGGCAAACGATGGCCGTTATCTATCACGACACCGACGCCGACTTGGGTTTGTTGATCAACAGCACGCTGGCCGTCATCGGCTACGGCAACATGGGGCGCTCGGTGGCGCTGAACCTGCGGGATAGCGCCTTCCCCGTGCTGGTCGGCAACCGTCCCGACCCTTACGCCGACCGCGCCTATAGCGACGGCTTCGAGGTGGTGCGCATCGAAGAAGCCGCCGTGCGCGCCGACGTGATCTTGCTGATGTTGCCGGACGAGATCGCCGCGCCGCTCTACGTGGAACGGATCGCCCCGGGGCTGCGTCCGGGCGACGTGCTGGTTTTCGCTTCCGGCTACAACGTGGCTTTTGGCTTCATCGAGCCGCCGCCCTTTGTGGACGTGGGGCTTGTGGCGCCGCAAGCGGTGGGGCAGCGTGTGCGTGAAGGGTACATCGAGGGGGGCGGCTTCCCGAGCTTTGTGGCGGTGGAGCAGGACGCTTCCGGCAAGGCCTGGGCGCGCGTGTTGGCCGTCGCCAAAGCGCTGGGCGCGTTGCACCAGGGCGCGGTGGAACTCACCTTTCGCCAGGAAGCCGAACTCGACCTTTTTGCGCAGCAGGCGCTGTTGCCCGCCATTCACGGCGCGTTGCAAATGGCGCTGGAAGTGCTCAGCCGCGAGGGGTTTTCGCCGGAGGCTATCGCGCTCAGCCAATACCTTTCCGGCGAGCTGGGCTATGTGGTGACCAAGTGGGCGGAAAACGGCGTGCTGCCCAGCCTGACGCTGCATCCGCGCATCGCGCAATATGGCACGCTGGCGCGCGTAGAGCGCTTCAAGGACGTGAAGCTGCGCCAGCAGATGGAAAACGTGTTGGATAGCATCCGCACGGGCGCGTTTGCTCAAGAGTGGGCCGCCGAGGCCGCCGACGGCTACCCGCGTTTGGAGATGTTGCGCCGCCGCTACGAAAAACTGTCCATCTGGGAAGCCGAGCGCACCTTGCGCCGCGACGACACCGAGGACGCGCGCGGCGGCTAGAGTCGGGGGCGTTGCCCCCGCGCCCCCAGCTCGCTAGATCGGCTCGGCGTGCGCCTCGGTCCAGGCGTTGTAAAGCTGCCCCAAGCGCCGCACCACCGACCCCACGCGCCCGTCGCCGACCGGTTGGCCGTCAATGCGCGTGATCGGCACGACGCCCCGGCTGCTGCTGGTGAGCATCGCCTCGCTCAGGCGCGGCACGTCGCGCTTGTGGATCGGCGACATCGCCACCGGCAACACCTGCGGCGCGATCTCCAACACCGCCAGCCGCGTGATGCCTTCCAACACGCCTTTTCCCGCCGTGTGCAATGTGCCGTCGAGCACACCGTAAAAGTTGCTGGACATGCCCTCGCGCAAAAAGCCCTCCGCGTCCACCAAGATGCCCTCGTAAACGTCCGGCGGCAACTGTTCGTAGGCGGGTTGGCGCTTCTTGACCCAGTCGGTGGTTTTGGCGACGGGGTTGGGGCGGGTCAGCGGCACAGTGATCACGTGCGCGCCTTCGCGCATGATGCGTTCCGGCACGGGGTGCAACGGCTCGACGGCCAAATAGACCCGCTCGGGCGCGTCGCGGGGAACGGTGATGCGGAAGCGGGACTCGGGGTAGCCCGCGCGGTGAATGAGCGTGCGCAGCGCGGCGCGCAGTTTGGCGCGGTCTAGCTCTAGGGGGATGCCCACCAGCCGCGCGGACTTTTCCATGCGGTCGAGGTGCGCGTCCAGCAGCAGCGCGCGGTCGTGATGGAAGGTGCGCGCGACGGTGTAAACGCCTTGCGGCTCGTGCGCGGCCACCTCGGCCAGCGAGTGCGCCGTGTACGGGGCGGGCGCGAGCGTGCCATCCGGCAACAGGATCGCGGTGGGGATCGGTTCGGGCATGGCGTGTGTCCTATCGGGGTGCGGGCGGGGCTGTTCTAGCCCAGCGCAGCGATCAGCGTTTCCACGCGGCGCAGCAGCGCGTCCAGGTCTGTTTCGGCCTCGGCGACCAGCGGCGGCAACGGCGGCAGCTCCGGCGGCGGCGGCAGCTTGTCCCCGCCCAGCGCGCGCACACGGACGGCGTGTTCGGCGCTGCCGGTGCGTGCGTAAAGCGCGCGGGCGTGCTCCAACGCCTGGGCGCGTGCCTCGGCGTCCTGCGGGGCGAGTTCGGCCAGCGCCCCATAGAGCGCGGCTTGCTGTTCGGCCTCCTGGGCCTGCTCTCGCAGCGCCAGCAGCGCCGCGCGCGCCGCTTCTGCGCTTAGCTCGCCGCGCCGGTGGCGCATTTGCACGTCCAGCAACGCCGCCTCAAAGGCCACCTCGCGCCGCCCGACCTCCTCGGCTAGCGCTTGCGCCTCCGCGTTGAGCGTTTGCGCTTCCGCCCAACGCTCCTGTGCGGCGTGCAGCGCGGCCTGGCGCTGGAGGTAGCTGCACAGGTTGAAGCGCAAATTCAGCGCGCGCCCCAACGCCACCGCGTCAGTGTAGAGCCGCTCGGCTTCCTGGGCGCGGCCCTGCTTTTTCGCCACGTCCGCCAGGTCCGAAAGCCCGAAGCTGATCACGCGGCGGTCGCCTACCTCCAGCCCGATCTGCAATTGCAGCGCCAGGCAGCGCCGCGCCGCCTCGTGTTCCCCGCGCAAACTGTAAAGGATGCCCAGGTTGCCCACCGCCAGCGCGACGCCGGGTTGGTCGCCCACCTCGGCGGCCACCTGCAAAAAGTGGCGATAGTTGTGCATGGCCTGCACATAGTCGCCCTGTTCCTCGTAGACCACGCCGATATTGTTGCGGGCGATGGCCGCGCCGTGTTTGTCGCCCAGTGCCTCGCGGATGCGCACCTGGCGTTGCAAGTAGACCAACGCTTGCTCGAAGTCCCCGCGAAAGTGGTAGGACATGCCCCAGTTGCCCAGGATGGTCGCCGCCAACTCCTGATCGTCGGCGGCCTCGGCGGCCTGCATGGCCTGCTCGTAATACGTTCCCGCCTGCTCGGAAGCGCCCTGGAAGAGGTACACATTGCCGATGTTGGTCAGCGCGCGCCCCACACCCTGTGGATCGTCCAGCGCGGCAAAAAGCGTGCGCGCCTGGTGCAGCGCTTCCAGCGCGTCGTCATACGCCCCGCGTGAGGTCAGCAGCCGCCCCAGCGCGTTGAAGGCTTGCGCGTGCGCCGCGCGGTCGCCGAGCCGTTCGGCCAGCGCCAACGCCTGGCGATATTGCGCCTCGGCCTCGTCCCATTGGCCGGTGAGTTCCAACACTTTGCCCAGCTTCAGCAGCACGGGCGGGCGCTCGGCTTCTTCCAACAAGGGCAACAGCCGCCGATAGTAGGCGGTGGCGGCGTCGTTGGCGTAGGTGGCGGCGGCGGCGTCCGCAGCGCGGCGGAAGTATTCGCGCTGCTTGGCGCGGTTTTCGCTGTGCCCGTAATGGTAGGCCAGCACGTCGAGATAGCGCGCTATCTCGTCCGGAAAGGCGCTTTCGATGAAGGCGGCGACCTGCTCGTGTAGCCGTGCGCGCGTGGCGACCGAAAGCGACTCGTAGGCCACTTCTTGGGTCACGATGTGGCGGAAGAGGTATTCCAGCTCCGGCGCGGCGCGCTCGGCGGGCACGACGAAATCGTGCTTCCGCAGCGCCTCGATCTGGCGTTGCACGCGCTCCGCGTCGCCGATGGGCGGGTAAATTTGCGGCAGCCAGTCCGCGCAAAAAGCGCGCCCGATCACGCTGGCAACCTTTAGCGCGATCTTTTGGTCTTCCAAGAGCCGGTCAATGCGGCTGATGACCAGGCTGTGCAGCGTGTCCGGCAGCTCGACGGCTTGCAGCGCGGCGGCGTCTTGCGGGTTAATGCCCTGGTCGTGGATCAAGCTCAACATTTCGCTGATGTAAAAGGGGTTGCCCTGCGCGCGTCCGGCGACCAGCTCCACCAGCGCGGGCGGGATGTGTTGCACCTCGCCGAAAAGCCGCCGCAACTGCAAGCGGATCAGGGCTTCGGCTTCTGCGCGCGAAAACTCGTGCAGCGCCAGCTCGGTGAAGTGCGGAAATTCGCGCAGCGCCTCCAGGTCAATGTGCGGCAGCTCTGGCGGGCGGTAGACCAGCAGCATCAGCACGGGCACGTCCACCACGTTGCGCGCCAACGCGATCAATAAGTCGAAGGAGAGCGGGTCCAGCCACTGCGCATCCTCCAACACGAAGAGCAGCGGACTTTCTGCTGCGCGCGCCCGCACACAGCGCACCAAAAGCGCCTCCAACGACGCCTTGCGCAGCTTGGCGTCCATGCCGGCGGTCAGCGCGTCGTCCTCCAACGGAATATTGAGCGCCGCGCCCAGCAATGGCGCGCGCTGCGCCAGCGCCGGATCGATGGCGGACAGGGCGCGTTCCAGGTGCGCTTGCACGCGCTCCGGTGACCAGGCCGCCTCCACGCCGAAAAACGCCCGCCAAATGTGATGCCAAGCGTGGTAGCTGGCCGTCGTGCTGTAGGACTGACACTCGCCGCCGAAAGCGCGCAGTCCCTCGGCGCGCGCCTGGCGGATCACTTCCGCGCTCAGCCGCGATTTGCCCATGCCCGCCTCGGCGGTGATGCCCAGCACCTGCCCCTCGCCGCGCAACACGCGCGCCAGGCGTTCCTCGGCGCTGGCAAGCTCGGTTTCTCGCCCCACCATCGGCAGCGCGTAGGCGATCTCCTGCGTTTGGATCACGGTGCGTCCGCGCACGCCCCGCGCCGCGTAAACGGCTATCGGCTCGCGCTTACCTTTGACGCGGATCGGCGGCAGCGCCTCCCAACGAAAAGTGCGCGCGGCGCGGCGTTGCGCCTCGTGGCTGACGAGGATCTGCCCGGGGGCGGCGGCCTGCATCAGGCGCGCGGCCAAATTCACCGCGTCGCCGATGACGGTGTACTCCTGGCGCACGCTCGCCCCGACCAGCCCGCAAAAGGCCAACCCCGCGTTGACGCCGACCCGCGTCACGTCCGGCGCCAGCGCGCGCAGCTCCAGCGCGCAATGAATGGCGCGTTCCTCGTCGTCCTCGTGGGCTACCGGCGCGCCGAAAAGCACAATTGCCTTGCTGCCTTTGTCGCCCATGTCTACCTTGTTCAGGTAGCCGTCATATTGCTGCACGACGCGCAGCACGGCGCCCAGGTACGCTTGCAGCTTTTGGCCCACCTGCGGATCGCGGTCGTAGTCAAAGCCGCCGAACTGCACAAACAGCACGGTGACCTTGCGGTGCTCGTTGACAAAGCCGCTTTGGCCGCGCGCGATGCGCTGCGCGATGACCGGATGCAGATACGCGGCCAATAGGCGCTCTTGCCGCGCACTGAGTTCGCCGCGCAGCTCCGGCAGCGGCGCGGGTGCAACCTCGCCTTCCAGCGCCAATACGCGGCGGAAGGCGAGGTTGCACCCGCGCCGC
>CAZZNC010000006.1:0-20579 GCA_964655405.1 uncultured Anaerolineaceae bacterium
AGCTCGACATCCACCACCACATCAGAGGTGTCTTGCAACGTCGGGTTGGCGCTGGTGACATGCACTTCTGCCGTGTTCGGGAACGTTAGCGAGGTCCAGTCTGCCGGAATTTGCACCGTGTATTGCAACGTCACGGATTGCCCGGGGGGCAGTGCCGGCAAGTCCACCCGTCCGGTTGCGTCCGGCGTAGGCGCCGAACCCACCGGCGTCGCAGTCGCCAAGCGCGCGTCCACCAAGTAACCGTCCGAGATCGTCGCCGCGCTGATGTTTTGCACAGCGAAAGTATACGTCAGTGTGTCACCCGGGTGTGCACGGGGCACGCTCGCCGTCTTGTTGACGATCAGTTGTGCGTTCGGGTTTTCTAGCACAGCCACCGAAACCGAGGCGCTGTCCTCGTATGACGTGCTGGTGAGTGCACCGGTCGCCTGCACGGTGACCGTGTTCACCACCGAACTCGGCGGGTTGGTGTTCGGCACGGTGTACGTGCCTGTCAGCGTGAAGCTCCGCCCAGCCGAAAGCACACTCGGCGGCGCCGGAGACAAGCCCGAAATCAGCGTATCGGTCACGTTGATGCCGGTGAGCGCCTCGGTGCCCACGTTGCGCACTTCGATGGTGTAAGTGATCGTGTCGCCGGGCTGTGCGGCCAGGCGATCCGCCTGTTTGGTGACCACCATGCCGCCCGTTGTCACGGCCACAGACGCAGAAGCGTTGTCCGAAACGGTTGCCGTGCCGCCCTCAAGGGCCGTGCCACTCACATTGGAAAGCACAGGCCCGGGCGCGCTGGCCGTCACCGTGCAATACACGCTCACGCTTTGGCCCGGGGCGAGCGTGGTGGTGGGCAGTGCCGCTTGCAACACCGCGCTGCCACATCGGTGGTCGGTCACAGTCAAGTTGGTGAGTTGCTGCGTGCCGGCGTTGGTAAACGTATAGGTAAAGGTCACTGGATTGCCATCCAGCACGTAGGTTACGCTGGGCACGTCCGAAACGACCAAGCTGCCGTTGGCAATGAAGACCGTTTCGGTAGCCTGGGCCATGACCGGCGACGTGCCGATTTGCCCTGTAACCGTCACCGTGTTGACATACGGGTCGGGGTCGGTAACCTGCACGGTACGCGACCAGGTGCGCACTTCCACCTGCCCGGGCGCCAGCGAAACCGGCCAGGGATCCGCGCTGAAGTCCACCGCCGGATCGCTGTCAACCACGTTCAAAGCGTTGATCACGTTCGTGCCGGTGTTTTCCACGCGATAGGTGTAAGTCACCGTGTCGCCGACGGTCGCAACGGTTGCGCTGGCCTGCTTGGTGACCGAAAGCCCGTTCGCCGTGATGATCTCCAGCGTGTGCTGCGTCGTATCCGAAACCAAGACGCTGTTCTGCGTACCGGTTGCCATCGCGCTGTTGACCAGCGGGGACGGGTCGGACGCTTGCACCTGATGCGTGAAGCTGCAATCGTGCGTTTCGCCCGGGTTGAGCGTGATACCGTTGCACACCACGCCGCCCGTTCCATCACTGAGCGGATCAACGATCTGGATGCCGGTGATGGGGTCGGTAGACGTGCCCATATGCTCGACAGTCAGCGTGTAGGTCACGTATTCGCCCAGCACGGCGCGGTCGGGGGCGTTTTTGGTCAAGCGGAGGTCGCTTGTCACCAGGGCCACTGTTGCCCTGTCCGTATCATTCACAGTCACGCCGCCAGCAGCATCGCCACGCACCGCCGCCAAGTTTACCAGCGGGTCGGCATCGCCTGCCGTGACGGTGTATTCGTAGCTCACCCACACCTCATCGCTGCCGCCGTTCGGTGTACCGTCGTCCGGCGCCAAGCCGTTGTTCGGCGCGGGCCAGGTGATGGCGGGCACCGTGCCGACCGTGTCGGTCACGACCAGGTTTTCCAGCGCCACAGGGCCGGTGTTGTGGATGTGCAGATAGTAGGTCACCACGTCCGGCGTGGCATCGCTGACGTTGACCACCTGCGTACATGGATTGTTCAGCGTAGCAGGGTTGCCGTCGGCATCCGTGCCCACGCAGACGAACTTTTCCAAGTCTACGGAAGCAGCCATAACGTCAACCGTCGCCTCGCCCACGTTCAGCACCATGACCCCGCCGGTGGTATAACCGGCCACCGTCACACGGTTGATGTAAGGATCGGCGTCCTGCGCGGTGAGCGTATGTTGATAGGTGTATTCGAACACCTCGTTGGGTTCGAGCAAGTCCGGATCGTCGTTGGGATCGTTGGGGTCGTCGAAGGCACCCGAGCCGCTGATCGTTGCCGAGCCGCCGGGCATGGCCGTGTCCGAGATCACCAAGCGGTTGAAGTCCTCGCTGCCGATGTTGGTCACGCGCACTGTGTACGTCACAGGCGTGCCCACCGGCGCCGCGTTGATGTTGGCGATCTTTTCCACCTGGATACCGCTTGCGCGAATATCAACGGTGGCCGAAGCACGGTCGGTGGCCGTCGCAGACTGCCCTTGCAACGAGGCGGAGATCTCTGCCACGTTGGTAAACTCGTTTTCTGTCCAGCCAGCAGGGATTGTCACCGTGACCGTGCCATGCAGTTGTTCATGGCTTTGCAAACCGTGCGCCGGATCGTAAGGTTGACCGTCTAGCGGGTTGGCCGTGTCCGGCGTATTCGGATCGTTGTCGTAATCGGCATACGGCTCCGGCCCGTACAAGAACGGGCAGTTGACCGCGCTTTGGCAAACCGTGTCGAGGTCAATGCTCTGGCCGCCGGTCACGTCGGTGAAGACCAAGCCCACCAGCGTATCCGTGCCGACATTCGAGATCAGGATGTTGTAGCTCACATCTTGCCCGGGCGCTGCCGCCAATGTGACAGGCGTCTTGACGATGCGCACGTTGGGTTGCAAGATGTCTACCGAAGCCGTCGCCGACGACTTGACCGACGCATTGTCGTCGTAAGGGTCGTTGGGGTCTTGCATCGCCGGAGGCAACGGGATCGGATTGCCGTGCTCGTCAAAGATCACGCCGTAAGCGGTCACCGTGTTGACGAACGGATCGAGTTCGGGATGCGCGCTGAGCTGCGAAGTCGTCGGCATTGTCAGGTCGTAGTAGATGAAAGCGGTGTCATACGGCGCCAGGGTGTTTTTGGTGAGGTCGCTGCCCTGGAAAACCGTTGCCGTTTGGGCGCCGGTCGCCGTGTCAAAATGGCGATCCACAGCCGTCAGATCTCGCACCGTCGTCGAGCCAATGTTGGTGATCGAGATGGTGTAGCGCACCGTGTAACAGGCAGGTTGACCCGTCTGGCCGCAGTTGTCCTCGTTGGGGGAGGTCAGCGTCGGGAGCGCGGTTTTGCGCACGATGAGCTGACTGGCCGTCACCGCGACCACAGCGCGCGAACTGTCGCTGACCGGCGTCCATTGCGCGGGCGGCAAGGGCGACTCGTCCAAGCGCCCTTCTGCTGTAACCGTGTTTTCGAGCGGGTCGGGATCGCCGGCCTGCACCGCATAGGTGTAGGAATACGTCGCCACGCCGCCCGTGCCAAGCTGCCCCACCGGTGATCCGGCGACGCCGCTGGCCGACCAGTCGAAATCGTCCAAACTCAGCGGCAGGTCGCCACCACCGATCACGTGGTCGGTGACGCTGTCCACCACAATCGTCTGGGAATTGTTCTCGTTGCTGAGCGTGATGGTGTAGGTGATCTCGTCACCCACGAAAGCCACATTTTGCGAAGGCACTTTGGAAACGCGCAAATCCGTTCCCAAAATGTCAATCGTCAGCGTGTCGTCCACCGTCACAGGGAAGTTGCTAGACGACTGTCCTTCCAACGTCACCGTGTTGGTGACGGGGTCGCCTTGCGCCTGGCTGAGCGTGACCGGCCCGTAGCAGAAAGTCACCGTTTCCTGTCCATAAAGCCGGTCGGACTCGTCGGCAGAATGTCCCAGATCGTTGATGACGGCCTGCTCAAAGAGCGGTTGGAGCTGGTTGACGAACATCGGGTCTTGGATGGTGATGTTGTCAATGTAGGTGGACGTGCCGGGGTTGGAGTTTACCACTGTGAAGCAGTAATGCACCAACGAGCCGTTTTCCGCCTCGGGGATGCCGTCCGGCCCGCTGAGCGGGAGATTGTCCGGCAACGGATTGGTGCCGGGGTTTCCGCTCACATCGGGATAGGCCGTTTTGGTGATGGCGATATTCGCGTCTTCGAGGTCCACCGTCGCCGTAATGTCGTTGGTGATCGAGCGCTGATCGGAAGCCGAAATGATCAGCGTGCCGGTCGCCGTGAAGGTGTTCACGAGCGGATCGGGAGCATCGAGCGGAATGGTATACGGCACATCGAGAATGGAGCACGACGCGCCCGGGTCGAGATTGAACGCGCCACCGGTCAAGCACGAGTTGGGGATAGTCAACGCCCCCAGCACACTATCGCTCAACGCGATGTTGTTCACCGGATAGGGGCTGACATTGGAAACGGTGTAATCGTAGGTGATGTTCGTACCCGCCGGTGCCGTTTGCAAACTCGGGGTCTTGGTGAGCTTGAGCGGGTCGCCGGTGAAGACCTTGACACGCATCCACACGCGAATCGTGCGGCTAGGTTCGCCTGGGTCGGGGAACTCTGCGGTGATGACATTCTCCAACTCTTCGGGATCGTTCGCCTGCACCGTGTACGTTAACGATGTCGTCAACACATCGCTGGCTTTCAGCCAACCGGAATTCGTCGCGGGTTCGCTCGGGCCGTTGTAGTGAAGCGGAATAGGGCTTTGGAGCAAGCTGTCGTAAACGGTGACATAGTAATCGGAGTAGATGCCATCGTTTGACTCTGTCACCGAAACGAGCGAAATGTTATAGGTGATGTCTTCGCCCGTGAAGGCAATTTGTGACGAGGGGACTTTGATCGCCATCAACGGCACACCCAGCCCATATTTATACGTATCTTCGCAGGCCGCCGTGCCCCCAGCCCCGTCACTGTATTCGGCGCGCATCGCTTCTTCCATGCGCAAATCGTCGCCGGAAGATTCTTGGTAAATGTCGCCGGTGATTTGCTTGACAAAGGGAGCCAACCATGCCGTTTGGCCTGGCCCCAACGTTCCTGCTGCCCCGGGCCAAGTGATCTGGTTGGAAGGCACGGTGCCGTTCCAATTCAGCGAATCACTGATCACGATGCCGTTGATGGTCGCCTGGCTGTTGTTGGTGACACCTACTAACCAGCGCAAATCTTCGCCCAACACGTTGTCGGGGTCGTCGTCCAGGTTTCGCACCTGGTACGCGAATTCCAGCGGGCAGCCGATGTCAACCGAATGTTCACCCTGGCCGGAAACCGCCGCGCCGTCAAAAGCGCGTGTGCCGCTGGCAACAAACGTGTTGACGAGCGGGTCGGGCAGCGGGTCAACCGCCGGAATGGTGAAGTTGCCGGTCACCTGGTCGCCCGGGCTAAGCACGCCTTGCGAGCCGCTGGGCCAGGGATCGAAGTCCCCCGCCCCCACCGCGATACCGTAGCCGTTCAACACATCATCTTGATAGTTCGTGATGGTCAAGTTTTGGTCATTGGAGTTGTTGGTGAGCGTCACCGCATAGCTGACCGCCTCACCCGCGATAGCCGTTTCGTCGCCGGTTTTTTCTACGCCCACGATAGGCTGAAGCGACACTTGGACAACAGCATTGGCGACAACTTGCCCGCCGCCGCCGTCCGCCACCACACGCACCGGCAACGTCAGCACATCATCTTGGATGCCTGCGTCCGGCAAAATGGTGTAGTCAAACGAGCCGGTGGCGACATTCTGTCCGGCAACGCCGAGGATGGTGGAGAAATAGCCCACCTGCTGGTAACCGTAGGGATCGCCTGCATCCGTCACCAGCATATTGTAAACGCGCGCGTTCGAAAGCGTGGCGCCGCTGTCGTTGGTGATGGTGTAGCCAAACGATTCGGTGTCGCCGACCACAGATTGAGCAGGGCCGGTGACTTCCAACAGCACATCCGGCGTCGTGATCGGGACAACGGTGGCCGTTTTGATTGCCACGTTGTTGCCTTTGTTGTCCGTGCCGGTCAGCGTGGTTTGCATCACGAAGGGCGCGGCGTTTTCGTCACCGGCAGCAATGGTGTAATTGAACGAGCCGCTGGTGGACTCAAACGATCCGAGCGTCGTGGGGGACATGGTGAAAGGTTGGTCACAAGTCGATTGCGGTGATGTGCCGTAGAGGATGCACCACGTGGCCGACAAGTTTTCCAACGTCGCCAGGCCCACATTTTGCCCCAACAGCGTGAAGCTCAGCGCATCGCCGATCTCGGCCACGCCGTCCGCCCCCAGGTCAACGCTCAAATCCGTGTTGATCTGCACGTCGGAAACGTCCAAGATGCGCACCGTGCGGTCGGTCAACGGCGCGGACGTGGCGCAATTTTCCGATTGCACCTCAAAGACCATTTCCAGCGGGTCGGTGTCTTGGCCGGTGACCAAATAGCGCGTGACACCGGTGGCCGTTTCACTGCCGCCCAAGTGGTTCGGCTGCGCAGCGTCGGGCCAGACCATCGGCAAACTGGCATTGACAATGGTTTCTTGTCCAGAGTTCGGGTCGCGCACCAATTGCGTCACCACCACGTTGCACAATTCGGCGGCGGCGTCTTTGTTGGTGACCGTGACCGTGTATTCGACTTCTTGGCCGCGCAGCACCGCCGTCACCGAAGGATCGTTGGGGTCGGTGACAACCGCCGCGATGCTGATATCGGGATTGAGCAAATCGACGGTGGCTTGGTCTTGCGCATAAAGGAAAACGCCGCCATCCCCACGTCCGCGCACGCGCACCGTGTTAACCAGCGGGTCAGCGTCGGCGGCGCCGATGGTATACGTCCATTGCAGCGTCATCTGTCCATTGATCGGCAATGAGTCCGGTATGATAGCGGGCGGCGTGCCCACCGTTTGTAGCGGAGGGGCCACCGTCAGATACTGCAAATCGGTGATCGGTGCGGCACTGGCGTTGATCATGTGCAACTGATATTGCACAACGTCGCCGGTTGTCGCGCTGCTAATCTCCGTGCCTGTGGCAGGATCGCGCGCGGTCAGTTCGATGAGAAAATCGGAATCCGCGATGTCAACAGAAGCCATCGCCTGGGCACTGACCGGCGGAAAGCCGGTCGCCTCAGCCGTCACGGTGACGGTGTTGGTGAGCGGGTCGGGGTCGCCGTCACGCACAATGTACGTGGCGCTGACATCCAACGTATGGTCGGGGCTAGAAGCCGGTGCAATCGAAGCATTGGGGGCCACCGGAATCGGCCCGATCAAGTTGTCTACGATAAAAATGTTGTGCAATTCCAGGTCGCCGGTGTTGTCAACGGTGTAAGCGTAGCTAATCACATCCCCCGCGCGCACCGAAGGCAACGGGTCGCCCGGATTGGTGGGATAAATTTGTTCCGTACCGCGTTGGATGCTATAGATGACCTTGGAAATTGCCACGCTGGGGGTGTTGATGTCTACCGGATCGCTGACCGCTTCTTGGGTCAAATTGTCACCGGTCGTGCCTTCGTCGTTGTCTTCAGAAACGGTCACGTCGCCGGTCAATTGGAATTGTTCCGGCGCGGGGTTGCTCGGAATGATAACCCCCGTCGCCACGCATTGGGCCTGAGAGCCGGACGCCAACGAGCTGATGCCTGCTCCACCTCCCACCGGCGTCCAATGGCCGATGCCGTCGCACGAAGCGGCAAACTGCGCCGCGTTGCCATTGTTGACGAAAATTCCGTTGATGGTGCTGCCCGGGCGCGTGTTTTCGATGATCAGCGTAAAGTCGACGCTGTCGCCGGGGTTGGCCGTCGTGACGCTCGGCGTGAAGGACACCACGCGAAACCCTGGGCCTGTGATGTTGACATAGTCGTCGTCAAAGTCCACCACATCCCAACCGCTCGCGTTCTGGTCGTTTTCGGCCTCAGCGTTGGCGGTCGTGCGTGCGCGCAAATCCCCGCCGAAGTCACCCGGGATGACAAAATCGAACGCAGTCCACGTCAAATCGCCCTCGTGGGGCAAAGCGCTGGGATTGAAGGACAAACCCAAGTCTATCGGGCCGCCGCCACCCGTGCCGGTGAAGCGCACGGCGGCGTCCACCAACGTCAGCGCCTCTTCGGTGCCGCACGCGCTAAGAGTGCTGTTTTGCAACACCAAGAACCAATGCGTCACGTCGCCCACTTTACGGGAAGTTGGCGGAGGGTTGCTCGTGTCTTCAACCGTCGCGCCGTAGTTCGGCAAACTCGGGTCGGGCGTGAAGCCTGCCGGTAGCGGGTTCACCAACAAGTACAAACTCACGCGGATTTTGCACTCGTAAAGCTGCCGGTGTACGTCTCCGGTCACTTCTCCCCCGTTGTGCGGTGGGTTCACAAGTGCCGGAGCGTTGGCAGGCGCGGAGACCGCTGCGCCTCCGGCCAGCGCCATCGGCACTTGTCCGGCCAAAAGCGCCAGCACAACCAGCAATGTCCGGAGCCAGGAAGTCCATTTGACTCGCATTATAAAAACTCCTGTTCAAATTCAAGCCACCCCATGCGGAAAAACGGTAGGGGCTTTTCCCCCGATGTCTTCGTTGTATTCACGCTCTAAAAATCCTAGCTTAAGAATACCATAGTCCTTGTTCACGCCAGCCATGCCAAGCAAAAAACGCATGAATTATTAACAGTTCCTTGACAGTTTCCCTGCATTCTCGCCTAACGAAAGGCCGCCTCATAAGCAGCCAAGAGCTGGCGCGCCGCGTATGCCCACTGGTAACGTTGTTCCCCCAATGCGTGTGCCTGCATGGCTAAGGTAGCACGAGTTGACGGCTCGCACAACCGGCGCAAAACCTCCTGTGCACTCAACGCATCGGCGCGGGGCAAGACCCACCCGCCCCCTTCGCGCCGCAACACTTCCGCGATCTCGCCCACCGGCGTCACGAGTAACGGACGCCCCACCGCAAAGGCGAAAAACGCCGTGTTGGGCATAAAATAGCGGCTGTTGGGGTTACGCGCGTCCAGCCCGTAATAGAGCACATCTGCCGCCGCCACCCAACGTGGCACGTCGGCCAGGTTCACCCAACCCAACGGCACAATGCGCGCCGAACGTGCCGCCGCCGCTCGAACTTCGGCGGACTGTGGCCCCGTCCCGCCCACCGCAAACCACACGTTGGGCACGCGCGGCACAGCTTCCAGCAGCGGGGTCAGCAGCCGGTCCGGGTTGAGATAACCGACATAAAGCAGCAGCAACGCCCCATCCGGCACGCCCAGTCTTCGGCGCAAAACGCGCCCGTCAGCATCCAACGCGGCGCGGTCGGCGGGGAGCGGCTGCGCATTGTGCACCACCCACACCCGTCCGCCCATGCCGCGCAAACGCGCCGCCAGTCGCTCTCCAACCG
The DNA here is from genome assembly GCA_964655405.1 of uncultured Anaerolineaceae bacterium. Lineage (GTDB taxonomy): Bacteria > Chloroflexota > Anaerolineae > Aggregatilineales > Aggregatilineaceae > JALSSH01. Next base: position 9,310 of record CAZZNC010000006.1, read on the forward strand.
TGATCACAGCATTGGCGCGCGGTGTCAGGGCGCGGTCGAGCCGCTCCAGAGTTGCGCTCAGCGCCCCGCCCACGTTGGCGCGCACCATGCCCGGGTAATATTCGCGCGCGTCGTAGATCACCGGCACGCTGTGCGCACGTCCGTAAAGCCATGCCAGCGGCAAGCTGTCCAGGTCGTGCGCGTGGACGCAATCGGGACGCACACGGCGCAGTTCTTGCCAGGCCCGCGCCCAAAAGCGCGGCAGCGCGCGCAATAGGCGCTTGCCGGTGCCGTAAGCGGCGGGCGTGTGCAGCCGCGTCACCGTCACCGGCGGCGGAACGTCCACGCGCCGCCCGTCCCAAGCGCGCAACATGGCAGCCAAAGGCGCGGGGGCGCTTTCCCGTGTGTGCACAGGGTGACGCCGCGCGCGATCCCACGCCAGAACCGTCACGCGCCAACCCGCCGCCGCCAGCGTATGCGCCTCTTTTTCCGCACGCACGTCCGGCGCGTAGCCGTTGGAAAGCAGCATCACCACGTGCGGCGCGCTCACGGCAACAGCTCCCGATAAAGCGCGCGCAGCTTTTCCGCTTCGCGCGCCCAGTTGAAGCGTGCTTGTGCGGCTTGCACATTGGCCCGATAGCGCGGCAAATCGCCCAACAGTTGCTGCAAAGCCGCCGCCACAGCGTTCGGGTCGCGCGGATTGCACAGCGCGCCCAGCTCGTAGCGGCCCACAATGCGCCGCAGCGCGAAAATGTCCGAAGCCAGCACCGGCACGCCCGCCGCAATCGCCTCGAAGAGCTTGTTGGGCAACGTGGAGCGAATGTGCCAGCTTTCCGGACACAAAAGCACCGCCGCCACATCACAAACCTGCACGGTCGCCGCGACCGCTTCCGGCGGCACGGGCGGCACAAAATGCACACGCGCCGTCACGCCGAGCCGCGTTGCTTCGCCCTCCAACGCCGTGCGTGCTTCCCCCTGCCCCAGAAAGATCAGCGCCACGTCGTCCGGCAAGCGCGCCAGGGCCTGCACCAACTCCACCAAGCAGCGCCCGCGCAAAGAAAGATTGCCGGTGTGCACGATGCAGCGCCGCCCGTCCACCAACGCGCGTAGATCACGCGGCGCGGACGTGTGCGGTGGGTCAACCGCGTTGCGCACCACGATGACGCGCCCCCAGCCGTGCCACAACCGCAACGCCCGCGCCATCGGCGCGCTGACCGTGAGCACGGCGTCGGCCCGTCGCGCCAACACGCCTTCCAACGCAAAGAGCGCGCGCCCGCCCAGCGACAGCTGCGACGCGCGGCATCCGTCCGCTTCACGCACACGCTCGCCAGCAGCGGACGGCATGAAGGCGTACAGCTCATGCGCATCGTAGACCAAGCGCGCACCACGCCCCCACAACACACGCGCCGCCAGCATCAGCGGCAACGTGGGCAAATCGTGCGCATGGTAAGCGCGCGTGTGCACTTTGCGCAACGTCCATACGATCTGCGCGGCTTGCAGCGCGTGGCGCACCCAACGCCAGGGACGCCACAACCCCGCCCCCCAACGTCCGTAGCGCACCCGCCACAACTCGAAGCTGCCGACCTGCTCGCGCTCCGACAGCGTGCCGTCGGCGCGCTGCGTGCCGACCACAAGCACACGTCGGCCTGCTTCCGCCAACGCTGCCGCCTCGCGTCGCACGCGGCTATCGTGCGTCACGTCGTTGAGCACCAGCATCACCACATCATAACGCGCTCGCATTGTCTGCCCGCTCGCCTTCTGTTAGCATGGACGCATGTCCATACATTCGCCCGACTTGTCCCCCGAGCGCGCCCGTGTCCCTCAGAACATAGCTTGGGCCATCGGCGGCGCGCTGTTCCGTTATGCGTTGGCCGCGTTGACCACGCTCGCGCTCACGCACCTGCTCGCCCCGCAGGATTTCGGCCTGATCGCGATCACGGCCATCGTGCAGTTACTGATCGCGCATGTGCTGCCGGTCGGCTTTCACGACGCTCTGATCCAGCGTCCGCGCCTGGACGACGACACGTTGGACGCGGCTTTTTGGAGCGTGCTTGGCGTGACCAGCGGCGCGGTGCTGCTGAGCGTGCTTCTTGCGCCGAGCGTCGCCGCTGCGTTCAGCCAACCAGCGCTGGCCGCGCTGTTGGTCGGCGCCGCATTCGCAGCGTGGCCGCGTGCGCTGAGCATCGTTCCGCGCGCGTTGCTGGCCCGCCGCATGGACTTTCGCGCGCTGACGCTGGCCCGTGTGGTCGGGCAAAGCGTGGGCAACATCGCCGCCGTGATCTTGGCCGTTGTCGGCGCAGGTGCTTGGAGCTTGCTCGTACAGATCGCGCTGATGTACGCCGTCGGCGGCCTCATCGTCTATCGCGTGAGCGGCTGGCGACCGCGCGCCCGCCTGCCCCGCGCTCCCTTGCGGCCTTTGTGGGCCTTTGCGCCGAGCGTGGCACTTTTCACCGTGCTCGCGTATGCCATCACCCGCGCTGACGACCTGCTGATTGGCTACCGGCTGGGCGCCAAAGCGCTCGGCTACTATGCGCTGGCCTATGCGCTGATGGCCTGGGTGGTGCAAGACGTGCTCGGCGGGGCAGCGGTGGTGCTCTATCCCTTTTTCGCTCGCCTGCAACACGACCGTGCCCATTTTCACAAAGCCTACCTCTCCAGTGTGTCCCGGGCCGTGCACTTCGCCTATCCCACGTTGGTACTGCTGGCCGTGATGATGCCGGTGGGCGTGCGCGTTTTGCTGGGCGTGCGTTGGTTGCCGCTGGTGCTGCCCGCGCAAATCCTGGCGCTGGCCGGATTGCGCGAAGCGGGCGGCATGTTCAACGGTGGAGTGTATCGTGCGTTGGGCATTCCACACTGGCATACGTTGCTCGGCTTGGTCAGTGCGCCGTGCTACGTCGTTGCCTTCCTGATAGGGGTGGACTACGGGGTAGCAGGTGTCGCCTTTTTCTTTTTGCTAACCGGCTGGCTGTTGCAACCGCTCTCATGGTGGTTGCTGTGGCGTGCGGCGGACATAACGTGGGGGCAATGGCTGCGTGCCGTGTGGCCTGCGGCGGTTGATGCGCTGTGGATGGGGGGCATGGCGGCGCTGCTATTGCGTTGCACGATTGGCGCGGCGGACGTGCTGCGGTTATTGTTGGTATGGGGCAGTGTGGGAGGGGTAGCGGCGTGGAAGGCACGTGGAGAGCTTGGGAATGTACGTCAGTTGCTTTGGTTTTCTGAGGATGGCATAGCGTGTGGATAACTACGCGAAGGACCTTGTTCCCGACCGTCAGTTGTCCGTATAGCATACGGTTGGTTGCCGTTCAGAACTCCTTATGTGCTTGCAACTAGACTAAAGATAGAGAAAAGGCTCTTATCGTGCCCACACGCACTAGTTTGCAAGGATACCCGACGATGACGACTTGGGCTTGCCAAGTACGCCGCACTTTGATCGCTGCCCTGCTGTTCACTTTACTACTCACGAGCTGGCCGCTTTCTTCTGCCCACGCGCAGACCGGTGGCCAGCGCACGCACGTCGTGCAGGCCGGCGAAAACCTGTTCCGCATCGCGCTCAATTACGGCTTGCCGATAGACTACCTGGCCGCCGTCAACGGCATTGCCAACCCACGCCAAATTTACGTCGGCCAAGTGTTGATCATCCCCGACGGCACGGCCCCCGCCGAACCAGCCCCACCACAACCCGCACCCGCTCCGGCAGAAGTCCCCGCGCCACAACCCGCGCCTGCCGCCGCCACGGTGCACACCGTCCAGTCAGGCGAAACGCTTGCCAGCATCGGGAGGCGTTACGGCGTCAATTGGACAGTGCTTGCCAACGCCAACGGCCTGGCTGACCCCAACCACATTTACACCGGCCAACAATTGGTCATTCCAGGGGCCAACGACGCCCCCTCAGCACCTCCGGCCCAACCCGTCCCCGCAGCCAACCCCAACCCAAACCCCGCGCCCGCCATCGAACACACGCACGTCGTGCAGCCCGGGGAACACCTGGCGTCCATTGCGCGAGGCTACGGGTTGAGCTGGCGTACATTGGCGCTCGCCAACAACATCAGCGACCCCAACCACATCTACGCGGGGCAACGCCTGCTCATTCCCGACCACGATTTCGACGCCAGCGCGTATGTGGCCCCAGAGCCTGCCCCCGCCCCCCCAACCCTTACCGAAGGCAAACAGATCGTGGTTGACTTGAGCGACCAGCGCGTCTACGCCTACGAAAACGGGCAGTTGGTGCGCAACGTGTCGGTTTCCACCGGCGTCGCCGCCTACCCCACCGTGCAGGGAGATTACAAGGTCTACCTCAAGTACCCCTCCCAAACAATGGTCGGCCCGGGCTACAATTTGCCAGGGGTGCCGTATGTGCTTTATTTTTACCAGGGTTACTCGTTGCACGGCACGTATTGGCACAACAATTTCGGCACCCCCATGAGTCACGGCTGCGTCAACATGCCCACCCCAGAAGCACAATGGCTCTTCAACTGGGCGCCGTTGGGCACGCCGGTTCATGTGCAATGGTAAAGCCCCCGTCAGGTAAACGTAGGACAAGGGGTACGGATAGTTATAGACAAATCGCCACTTTTCGATCACAATAATCAATCGGTGCGCCTGGCTCGTGCTTTTGCAGACGCGCCCTAAGCAACGAAACAATGGCGCGCTGCCGTGCAGTCAGCAGTCGCACGTTGCACAGTAGGCAAACGGGAAAGGAAACGCGACCGTGAACAAGCGCAATACCTTCATTTTTTCAACCATCGCCATAACCATTTTGATCATGGTGGGGTTGACGCCGCTCGCAGCGGGTGCCAGCACCACATTGCCCGCCAACAACGCTTCGCAGCAGGAAGGCCCCACCGCCACGCCCGACGATCCGATCTGGTTGGCGTTCGGGGCTGCTCGTGCCGCGCTGGAAGAACAAACCGGCGAGGACCTCACCTTTGTGCGCCGCTGGTATTACGAACAGACCGAGTTCAAAGAAGGCATTGACAGCTGCCATGTGCTCGGTGAAGACGAAGAAGCCCACGATCTGTATTGGGGCTGGCGCTTCCTGATCACGTCGCTCAGCGGACGCACGTATGAAGTGCGCACCAGCTTCAACCGCAGGATCATCGTGGTTTGCGACAAGGTGACCATCGACGAAAACGCCGGTGCTGTCACCCCTAACCCCAACTCCAACTTGCCCGCACCGGTTTCCGGTTCGGCGGTTAGTGGCTCGTTTGAGGTCGGCGGGCAGATTGTCGGCCTTTCCACCGCCACGCGCGCCGCGCTGCAAAAAGCCAAGATGAAGTGGGTCAAGGTGCAATTGCATGTCGGCCAAGACGGCTCCGGTTGGATCAGCGAAGCACACGGAGCGGGCTACAAAATCCTGTTCTCGGTCATCGGGGACAAAGCCCAGGTGATGAACTCCAGTTACCAGGACACCTACGCCGCATTTGTGGCAGGGCTGGCTTCCAAAGGCGCGGACGGCATCGAAATTTGGAACGAAATGAACATCGACCGCGAATGGCCCTCCGGCCAAATTAGCGGCGCAAACTACGTTCCGCTGCTCGCCAAAGCCTATAACGCGATCAAGACAGCCAACGCCAACACCCTGGTTATCACCGGCGCGCTGGCCCCGACGGGCTTCTTCGGCGCGGCGGGCTGCACGTCGCAAGGCTGCAACGACGACGTTTATGCGCAACAAATGGCCGCCGCAGGCGCTGCGCAATATGCCGATTGCATCGGCGTTCACTACAACGAGGGCGTGGTCAGCCCCAAGCAAAGCACCGGCGACCCGCGCGACAATTACCCCACACGTTACTACGGCACGATGCTCAACCGCGCCGTTGGCCCCTTCGGCAACAAACAAGCCTGCTTCACCGAGCTGGGCTATCTGACGCCGGAAGGCTATGGCGCGCTGCCGGGCGCTTTTGCCTGGGCGCAAAACACCTCCATCGCCGAACAGGCGCAATGGCTGGCCGAAGCCGCCGTGCTTTCGGCACAAAGTGGGCGCGTGCGCTTGATGATTGTCTTCAACATGGACTTCACGCTGTGGGGCGCTGACCCCCAGGCCGGTTACGCGATCATCCGCGCAGACGGCTCATGTCCGGCGTGCGACAGCTTGGGGCACGTGCTCCAATAGCACCCAGCAACTCGCGACAGCACAAAAACGGGGCGCTCTATATCCTCAGAGCACCCCGTTTCCCTTGCCCAAACCCACCCGCGCACGCCCTCGAAACCTTACATCCCAAACATGCCAGGAAAATTAATGAAAAATTAATGGTTTTTGGCGAATTTCAGCTATAATGTTTATATGGGGTTAAGAGATCGTCCGAAAAATGTCGGTGCAATGGGTGCTACGCACGCATCACACACAAGGGAAGCGGCTTATGCAGCTCCAAACGGGTCACATCATCGGGGATTACCGCATCCTGGAAACCATCGCCCAGGGAGGTTTCAGCGTCGTTTACCGCGCTGAGGACATCCGGCTCAAACGCCAAGTTGCCATCAAGCAACTGGATCCGGAGGCGTTTTCCGAGGACACTTCGCGCGCCTGGTTCACCCGCGAAGCACAACTCACCGCCACGTTGGAACACCCAAACATCGTGAACATCTACGCGCTGCACGAAGAAGGCGAGCAGATGTTTTTGGTGATGGAATATCTGCCCGCCGACCTGCATACGTTGCTCCAAGAAAGCGGCCCCCTGCCCCGCCAAAAGGTGTTGCGCCTGGCTCAGAACATTTGCGGGGCGTTGGACACCTTGCACAGGCACAAAGTCATTCACCGCGACATCAAGCCGGAAAATATCCTCATCGGCGCCGAAGGCACGTTCAAACTGGCCGACTTAGGTTTGGCGCATGTGCGGCCCGGGCAACCGTTGGGACGCGACGACGGGCAAGGCCCGCAGCCGGGAACTTTGCTGTATATGTCACCGGAACAAGCCTTGGGACAAAAAATTACGCCGCGCTCTGACCTGTACTCGTTGGCCGTCGTGCTCTACGAAGCGATCACCGGCCATTACTATCTGCCGTATGACGAGAGCGTGGACGACGACGAAACGTTACTCGACCTGATTGTGCACAGCGCCCCGTTGCCCCTGGACACACGACATCCCAGCGTGCCCCCACAAATCGGAGCCGTGCTTGGCCGTGCTCTGAGCAAATCCCCTGCCGCCCGTCCTACCAACGCGAAGGCGTTTCTCGCCGAGATCAAGCGCGCGCTGTTGCCGCATCGTCGCAAGCAAAACGCCCGCCGCCGTTCGTCCAAGCGCGGCCTGCACCTGGCGCCGGCGTTGCGCCGCGAGCTGGACGCCATCCGCGCGTTGCGCGAAATGGAAGGGGACGCGCAAGCCGCCTACGAGCGCGCCAAAGCGCTTTGGCAAGCCCATCCCAACGCGCCGGACGTACAAGCAGTTTGGGGCGAAACGTTGCTTTTGGCAGGAGACTTGGAAAGCGGGCGGGAGCTGCTGGAACAAGCGTTGCAAACCAAACGCAACCTACCCTTTGCGTGGTTGGCACTGGCCGAACTTTACCGCGAGGTGGATGGCGACGCCCAAGCCGCCGACGAAGCGTTGGTGCAAGCGATTATCTCCGATCCCGACGTGGTCTATGCCCTGTGGGTGGACGAGATCGCCGCCGCTGCGCAACAAGACCCCGCCATCTACGCCCAAATCGTCGCGCTATTCCGGCGCGCTATCGTGGCGCGCCCCACACCAGCGCTTTGGCACAATTTGGCGCAGGTGCTGGCTTTGGCCCCTGAGCGTCAAACCGAAAGCGAAGCCGCCTTCGAAGCCGCGTTGGAACTCAACCCGCGTTACGGGCCGGCAGCGGTCGGGCTGGGCACGCTGTTGCTGGCACATGATCAACCGGAAGAAGCAATCCCGTTGCTGGAAGAAGCGTGCACCGCGCACTTTCCCCCGCCACCAGCGGAAAATAGCTGCAAAGCGGACACCATCTATCAACCCACCCACGCTTATCAGGCGCTCGCAGTGGCCTACGAGCAGGTCGGGGACGTTTTGCGCAGCGCAGAAGCCGCACGGCACGCCCTGGCGCTTGCTCCGCACACGTGGGAAGCAGATGCCCAAGCCTTGTTGGATGCGTACATCGAGGCGGCACAGGCTTGGATTGCCGAGGGACATACGCAAGATGCGCACGCCCTGCTGCAACTCAGCGCGCCCCTGGCCGACTGTTGCAACGACGCGCGTGTGCGCTCGTTGCTGGCAGAGTTCCACCCAGCGGCAAACGGGGACGCTTCCGCCAAAGCCCGTCCCTGGAACGCCACGGTGGGACGGCTCTTCAAGAACACATCCCACCGCACGCAGCACGCCGCCACCTAGTAAGTGGTGCGCCGACCGCCATCACGTTTACCGCGCGGGCCAATGGCTGGCGGGCGGCAAGCGTCGCGCAGCAAAGGCGCCGAGCCGAACCACGCCCCGCCGTCCCCCACCAGATGATGAACCATGCTATGGGCGTGCAAACGCCACACTTCCCGATCCGAACTCGGCATATACTCGAAATGGGTCATGCCCGTATTATGCGTCCACACGTCACTACATCGCCGCTCCCCGACGTTGAAGATGTGGTCGAAGGCCGCTTCGATCACACCCGCATGACACACCACCACAACGACCGTTTCCGCTTCTTCCGCTTTCTGTTCCCCGTAACGCGCCGCGACCTCAGACAGAAAAGCGCTCACCCGCGCCCGAAACAACATCCAACTTTCCCCGTTGGCGCTGATGCAGGTGTTGGGACGCTCTGTGCCCCACCATGCTTCGGGATATTCGACGGGCATGGCCTCCGGCGGAACAGGCGAGCCGTCCGCATAGCAATTGCCGAATTCACGCAGCCGGTCGTCCGGCACGGCAGAAACACCCGTTGCACGGGACACATACGCGGCAGTTTCAGCCGCTCGCGCCATGGTGGACGTGTAAAGCGCGCTGATATGGGCATGGGCAGCCAGCCACTGCCCCAGCAATTGCGCCTGGCGCTGCCCCAAATCCGTCAGGCCCGCGTCCACAAAACCGCCGTCCCAATCGTCCAAATTGACAAAACTTTGCCCGTGCCGCACCAAAAACAAATGCATTTACGCCTCCTCCTGTGGCTCGACCGCGCGCCCCAAGAACTTCAGCCACACTTGCCGACGGCGCGGCCCATCGAATTCCGCCAAGTAAACCCCTTGCCAGCGTCCCAATTGCAAACGTCCGCTTTCCACAAAAACCAGCGCGTGCGAACCAAACAACGACGTTTTGATATGCGCTGGAGAATTGCCCTCCCCGTGCCGGTGGCGACGGTCCGGCGGCACGATATGGTCGTTGACCGAAAGCAGCATGTCGTGCTGCACGTCCGGGTCCCAATTTTCGTTCAATGTCAGGCCGGCGGTGGTGTGCGGACAAAAAAGGTAGAGCACCCCGTCTTGCGCGCCCAGCGCGTCAACGGCAGCCTGCACCGTCGCCGTGATGTCCACAAACTCGGTTGTATGATGCGTTGGAACGGTGATCGTGCGCATAAGTTCCCCCATGTGTACACAGCAGCTCACGAACGGTTCATTATAGCTCATCTGTCCGGCGCGTCACGAACTTTCCAACGCATCACTAACCATGCTCCGCTTCTGCGTTTTCTGCATCATAGCCACGCTACTGATCTACTACGTGCTTAGTTAATTTTACCTACGCAGTTTTATCACTCATAAGCGGTGACCTTTGCTCTATTGACTAACTTTTCTATTTCCCATAGAATAAAGTTAGAGCAACGTTTGCATATGGTCGTGATATGATTTAGATGGAGGCTTCAGCAACAGAAGGTGAAAAAGCGATGGGGCGGAGTGTTTTACGGGGAAAAAATACCGCTCACCTCCCAAACTCTAACATAAACCGGCGCAATCTACAAAACAACCACGCCCCAATCTCTTAGCAACCCGAACGCCCCAACGTTGCGACACAGACTTGCACATAACAAAAGGCAAGCAAGCTATGCTCTCTTTACGCCAGTTACGTCGTGGTGGCACCAAACATTCGGCAACCATTGCACGGGAACGTCTTTTGAAAGACCGCACCTTGCGACGGAACCGTTTCCAAACTTCCCTTCATGCGTCCACGTCGCCCTCTCCATCCCCCCAGCCCGACCATGAGGAGAAACACCCGTCCGGCGAAAACATATCGCGGCTTTCACCACGTGCGCAAAAATGGCGCATCATCTCCATTGCGCAGCGTTTCCGAGGGCATTACTTGGCCGAGTTGGCTTACAACGACCTACGTAACGCCACCACCGCCATCATTCGTCCCTATCTCGTACACGTGCAGGCCGGCGAGGCCCCTTTCGAGATACGGGTCAACAGCCAAGGGCACACCACCATCATCCGTTTGGAAGAAGAGATCCGTTCTCAAACCATCTTCCGGTTTTATCATCTTTTCGTTGCGTTGCTCATTCTAGCCGCCCTTACCAGCGGCGCGTTGGCGCTATTGCTCTGAGACACCCACCCATGCTAAGGAGGCGGACCATGTCTCTGAAACGTTTACCCAGCAGCACCAGCGACCCGACATCCTCACACGCACCGGCCAATCGGCCTCCGAGCGTCTACTCGTCCCGCGCCAGACGATCCATCCCGTCGCCGCGCCAGACGTGGTCACGACCTTTTAGCGGACGCCAACGTAACCAGGATATCGTGGAAGCGCAGCAAGACCCCAACAATCCCACACTCTACCGTTTGGAAGAGCCTTCCGCCCATAGCGGTTGGGCTTCCCCATCATACGGAGCTTCGCCCGCGCAGCGCCCGCGCACTTATCCGGGCAATACGCGCAAAACCGCTCCGCCTCGGCGTGAAGACAACTTCACCCGAGAAACTACGCCGCCCGATTCTGCGTCCAACGCCCCCCCCTTCAACGCACCGACCTCGGGGACACTCAATCTCAATTTGCGTCCCCTCGTTTGGGGAGGCGCGGCTATTGAAAATAAACAGTGGCTGCAAGTTCACATTTATATCAATTTGAAGTTCTTGGGCGCCGCGGGGCTTACCCTTGCGTCAATATTGGGCATAGACAGCAGCGAGAAATTGCACCATGCCCTTGAAGTCATCGCCCAACTGTTGTCCTGAATTTGACCCAATAGTCCAAAGGATTTTCTTGCCTCGATGATAAACTCGACAGGCAATAACACCCATTCCGGTCACCGGCCAGAAGGCAACGCCGCGCAACGCATTTGCCTTTATGTCAACTACGCCCCGGGGGACGAACAGCGCGCATTGGCCGTGTACGATGCGTTACGCGCCCACAACGTTCCGGCGTGGATAGACATACGCGACTTGCCACCGGACACCGTACCCTGGCACG
>CAZZNC010000007.1:0-1590 GCA_964655405.1 uncultured Anaerolineaceae bacterium
ATATCGGCGTGGCGTTGGTGCTGTGGGGCGCAGTGCTCGGGCTCGCTTCTGCCCGCCCCTGCAAGCAAAAGTTAGCCCATTTGGCTTTTTTTGCGTTGATCGCCGTGTTCCCTTTGGGGTTGTGGCTGCTTCGCAATGAGGCGGTTTCCGGCACGCTGGTTGGGCCACGCGCGCCCTCGCAACAAACGCTCGCCCAAAATCTCACCCTGGCGCTCAAAACGCTGCAAGGGTGGTACGCTTTCGACGGAAGCCCGACCGCCACCATTCTCGGCACTGCGGTGCTCGGCGCTTTGGTCGCGGCCTGTTGGCGGAACTTTTCCAGATTGGGGCAAGGGGTGTTTCGGCAACTTGTTCCCCTGAGCGCCTGGGTCGCCGTTTACGACATCGCCCTGCTCGTCACGGCGACGGTCATCGCCTACGATCCCATTGACGACCGGTTGCTGGCGCCCCTCTATGTGCCCGTGACCTTGGGACTGGCGGCATTCGTGGGAACGCTGTACCGATCGTGTCGAAACCACGTGCCCAAAATGGCCCTGCGCGTCTTGGTGGCGGCAGGCATGTTGTTGCTGTTGACGCACGTGGTAGCTTCCACTGCGCTCAGCACGGCGCACATGCTGCACGATGGGCAAGAATACAGCGGCAAAGCGTGGGCAGACAGCGCAACGGCACGCTACCTACGCACAGATTTGCCGGAGTGTGTGCTTTATTCCAACGCTCCGGACGCGCTCTACATCTTGACTAGCGACGCAGCCTTTTGGTCACCGGCCCACACGCGCAACAACATCGCAGCGCCACACGCCGAACTGGTCGGTCTGCGCGGTGTGTGGCCACCGATGGAGCCTGCGTGCTTGGTCTGGTTCGATGGCATCAATCGAGGCTATCTCTTCACGTTAGAGGGATTGCAAACCGTCGCGCGTCTCGAACCCCTTGCCCGCTTGGAAGACGGAGCGATCTACGCCGTCACGAAGCGTCAAACATCCGCCGAGTGAACGGCAGGCGGTGCATTTTTCCACACACCGCCCACCGCATGTTCCGGCTCAATCCAACTTCACACCCCGCAAGCGCAAGCTGTTGCCGATGACGAACACATCACTGAGCGCCATCGCCAGCGCCGCCAAGATCGGGTGCAACTGGCGTAAAACCACCGGCGCCCAGGCAAACGGGGCCAAGATGCCCGCAGCAACGGGAATCAACGTCACGTTATAGGCAAAAGCCCAGAACAAATTTTCCCGAATGGCGCGCACGGTCTTGCGGCTGAGCGCAATAGCACGCACCACCCCGCGCAGATCGCCGCTGATGAGCGTCACGTCGGCGGTCTCCATTGCCACATCCGTCCCCGTGCCCAACGCGATCCCGACGTCGGCCTGAGCCAGCGCGGGCGCGTCGTTGATACCGTCCCCGACCATGCCCACGCTGTGCCCTTCTTCTTGCAAACGGTGCACGTAGTCGGCCTTTTCCGACGGCATCACCTCGGCGAAAACGCGCTCGATGCCCACTTCATGGGCAATAGCCTCGGCGGTGGTGCGGTTGTCGCCGGTCATCATCACCACCAGCAAGCCCAACTGCTGCAAGCGTCGCACAGCTTCCGCC
>CAZZNC010000007.1:1600-19786 GCA_964655405.1 uncultured Anaerolineaceae bacterium
TCGTGTCGGCCAGCGCGATCAATCCTTGGGCTTGCCCGTCAACAGCCACCCAGATCGCAGTTTTGGCCTCGCGCTGCAAACGTTCGGCAGCTTCGGCCAGCCCGTTGAGTGCCACCCCGCGCGCTTCCATCAGCGCCGCCGTGCCAATGAGCACGTCTTGCCCATTAACACGCGCCTGAACCCCTTGCCCGGTCAACGCACGGAAGTCGTCCACTTCCGGCGTAGGCAGTTCGCGCTGATGGGCTGCACGCGCAACCGCCTCGCCGAGCGGATGTTCGCTCAGTCGTTCCACACCCGCCGCCAACGCGAGAAGCGCGTCCTGTTCCATGCCGCCGGCGGTCACCACATCGGTCACACTCGGTTCGCCGCGTGTGAGCGTGCCGGTCTTGTCCAACACAATCGCCGTGAGTTTGTGCGCACGTTCTAGCGCGGTGCTGCTGCGGAAAAGGATGCCATTTTCCGCCCCTTTGCCCATGCCCACCATGATCGCGGTGGGCGTCGCCAACCCCATCGCGCACGGGCAGGCGATCACCAGCACGGCGATCATGCGCACCAACGACGGCGTAAATTCGCCGGTGACGCCGAGCCAGATCAAGAACGTGATTACAGCCACCGTCACGACCAACGGCACGAAGATCGCCGAAACGCGGTCAGCCAGGCGCTGGATAGGCGCTTTGCTGCCTTGCGCTTGTTCCACCAAGCGGATGATTTGCGCAAGGGCACTTTCGCTGCCCACCTTTTGCGCTTCGATGGTCAGCACGCCCTGGCGGTTGATGGTCGCACCGATCACCGCGTCGCCGACGACTTTGTCCACCGGCAAGCTCTCGCCCGTGATCATGCCCTCGTCTACCGCGCTTTGGCCTTCCAGCACCACGCCGTCCACCGGAATTTTTTCCCCCGGGCGCACGATCACGCGGTCGCCGACACGCACTTGCTCGACGGGAATATCCAGTTCGTTGCCGTGCCGCACCACCCGCGCTGTTTTGGCCTGCAATCCCATCAAGGCTTTGATCGCGGCGCTGGTACGGCCTTTGGCGATGGTTTCCATCAATCCGCCGAGCGTCACCAGCGTGATAATCGAGGCGGACGTTTCGAAATACACGTGTCCGCCCACCAGCCCCAACGTGACTGCGATGCTATAAAGATAGGCCACGCTCGAACCCAACGAGACCAACACGTCCATATTGGCCGCGCCGGATCGCAGAGATTTGTAGGCGCTGGTGTAAAAATCCCTGCCGGTCCAGAACTGCACAGGGGTCGCCAATGCCCAGAAAAAGACGTTCATCCACGCGCTATGTGCCCAGGAACCGAGCAGGCCGAAGTCCCGCCCCATGCTCAGGACAAAGAGCGGAATGGTAAACAGCGCACCCACGATCACACGGCGCGTATTGTGACGCAGCTCGGCTTCCCGAGCCGCGCGCTCGACGTCTTCCAATTCTTCATCGGCGGCCTCGATCACGCCGTAGCCGACGCGCTCGACGGCTTCCGCCAATGCAGCACGCGACAGCCCGGGGATCGCTTTGACCAAGGCGTGCTCGCTGGCAAAGTTGACGTTGGCCTCCATCACGCCATCCACTTTGCGCAGCGCGCGTTCGACGGTAGCGGCGCAACTGGCGCAGTCCATGCCGGTAATCGCCAGATCGAAGCTCTGTTCCGGCACATCGTAACCGGCTTGGCGCACTTTTTCGACCACTTTGGTCGGCGAAGTGAGCTTCTCGTCGTAGACCAAATTCAGCTTCTCGCTGGCAAAATTCACGCTCACGTCTTGCACGCCGTCCAATTTACTCACGTTGCGCTCGACAGCAGCGACACAACTAGCGCAATCCATACCCACAACGGGCAAGGTCAGTGTTTTTTCACTCATGTACACTTCCTCAATGTTTGCTGTAGCAGCTCGCGGCCTCAGGCTTCGGCGGGCGGGTAGTTGATTTCGGTCAACAGCGCCTTGATCTGCTCCCATGTAGCCGGTGTGTCCCATTCCACGGTGACCTGACGGGTTTCCGCGTCGGCCTGGACACGTCGAACACCGGCCATTTCGCCCACTTCCCGCTGAATGGTCATCACGCAGTGATGGCAAGAGATATTCGGTGCTTCAAAAGTTTTGCTTGGCATGGTTTTCCTTCCGAGATTCGATACGATACGCAGTTCGTTGAATGCAGCACCAGGTGATAGCGGCTTCACTTGTCGCTGTAGCGGTACACTTCGACAATTTCCCTGAGCATTCGCTCGCGTTCGTTCTGGTCATCGCCCTGGATGGCCGTTGTGACGCACGTGCGCAAATGCGAATCCAAGATGCTTTCGCTGACGCGCGCCAGGGCCGTTTGCGTAGCTTGAATTTGCTTGATCACGTCAATACAGTAACGTTCCTCCTCCAACATGCGGACAATGCCGTTGACATGCCCTGAAATGCTCTTCAAACGATGAATGGCGTCGGCGCGTGTTTCTTCGTCCATCGGCTACTTCGCTCCTCCTCACAGCATATCCCGCCCCCTGGGCGGGGGGGGGTGTCCCGAATATAACAGAGATAACCGCCTCGTGCCAAATCTCATTTTTATTTGTTGCGCGCGGCCATCGGCGTTAGGATCGCATAGACACGGCAAGCAAAATCACCACGGCGCAAACCATGAAAGGAACGTGCAACGGTGCTGGCGCGGATTTTTGAGCGATTCACGGTAGCCCCCCGCTTTGAACACGTGGCGCGGCTGACCCGTTGGGATGAACACGTACTTTTCACCGTGCCGGTCACGCTCCTGGGCACGGGAACGGCACTTTATCACCACGCCACGCCGAGGGCTGCCCCGTTGCGAGTATTGTTGGTGTTGGTCGCCAACGTGTGCGCAGTGGCCTTTGCCTTCATGGTCAACGATCTGGAAGACGCCCCCGACGATGCCCGCGACGCTGTCCGGCGGACGCGCAATGTCATTGCACGCGGCGAGCTTTCACGGCGCGCCGGTTGGAGCTGGGCGATGGCAGTTGGCGCGCTGGGACTAGCGCTGTATGCGCTGCTGGGTCGTATCGTGCTGGAGCTGGGCGCGGCAACGCTCGCGTTGGGCTTGTTATATTCTTGGCGCGCTGTGCGGCTGAAAGCATGGCCGATGGTGGACGTGCTGGCGCATGTGTTGATGCTCAGCGCGTTTTTGTTTTTTGGGGGATACGCAGCATTGGGTGGCACGTTGCAGAAAGCGGGGTTGCTGGCTCTGAGCGTGGCGCTGATCTCAGCTTATGGGCAATTTTACAACCAGTTGCGCGACTACCAAACCGACCGACTGGCCGGTTTGCACAACACCGCCTCGCTGCTAGGACAACAGGGCACACGGGGAGTGATGTGGGGGAGTTTGGCAGGCGGGATCGCGTGCCTGGGGGCAGCATTGCTCAGTGGAAAGTTTCCGGCGGTATGGGCAATCGCGGTGGCACTGGCTGCTCCGCTGGTCTGGCTACGCCGCAGCCGTGACGATATGCGCGGCACACCGGCCATAGACGCAACAGGCAAGCTCCAAAATGGCGCGATGGCTCTGGTAACGAGCGTGTTGGCAAGCTGGTTGGCTTGGGCGCTGTGGATACGCTGAGCGAAAAACCCTCCGGCGTGCTCTGACGTGCATAAAAAATGACTGTACGCAAGCCCGTTAAGATCGGCTAAGATTAGTCGAGAGGTGATAACGTGTTCGCGGATAGGTACAGGGTCTAGGCGGCAAAAAATTATGAGTTCTCGGATCTTAATTGCGGGCGATTCGTCGGAAACTGCTTTGTTGCAGGCAAAGCTCCAACAAGAAGGGTATGAGGTGCTACAAGCGCAATGCGGCCCTCGCATATTGGCGCTTGCCGAAGAGCAACAACCGAACGTGATTTTACTGGACGCGACGCGCTCTGAAAAAGAGCGCGCGGAAACATGCCGGCGGCTACGCATCAATCCGGCGACCACACATATCCCCGTCATTTGGCTCACCGACCAGGCCGGTTTGGACACACACGCCGCAAAACAGTTGGTTGGCGTGACCGATTACCTCACCAAGCCCATCCGCTTACCGGAGCTGCTCAGTCGTTTGGAACGCTTGGCACGTTTGAACGCCAATATACCTTCCGAACATGCCCGTTTGTTAGACGAGATGGTTTACACAGCGCTCACGACGCTTTCGGCGGACATGGCCTGGTTGTTGGCTGCCGACGCGGGTTACCACTGGCTGCTGCATCAGTCCCTGGCCTTTGCGCAGGGGGAAGAAAACGCCCAGAATTTTCTGGCGCTGTTCCGAGACGAACACGTGGGTATCCGCTTTCCTCTGGTGCACGGCAACAACCCTTTGGCCGAAGTGGTGTTGCATCACCGGGTGGTCTTGAACGCTTCGCCGGACGTGATAGGCAACATGCCCAGCGGTGATTTATTCGCCCCGATCTTCGAGCAAATCCAACTCCCCTTCGTCAGTTTCGTTCCGCTGCTGACTTCTCAGCGAGCCGTCGGCGTGATGGTGTTGGGCAAACGCGATTCTCCACTGGCCGATTCCCAGCAGATGCGGCAGTTGCTCAACTCGCTGTGCAGCCAGGCGGCAATGGTGGTGGACAACGCCTATCTACTGGCCGACTTGGCCGCGCGCGATGCCCAGATGCGCGCCGAGCAAGCCTTTCGGCAAATGGTGCTCGACACGATGGGCGAGGGACTGGTCGTGCTGGACGATGCGGCGAGCATGACGTATGTCAACGCGCGTTTGCTGCGTTTGACCGGCTATCGGCGCGACGAACTTTATGGGCAAAGCGTGGGCACGATCTTTCATCCTGCCGACCGCGAGACGTTGGTCAACAGCCTAACCGGTTCACGTCATGCAACGCTTTCTTTTTCGCAACGCCTGTATACGCGGCAAGGTACAACGGTGCCGGTGCTGCTGTCGCAAGCTATCGCCCCTTCGCCGGACGGACGTGGCACGAGCACCGTGCTGGTGCTGACCGACCTTTCCGAACTTCAGCGCAACGAAGAAGCGTTGCGCGTGCAAACACAGCGTTTGAAAGCGTTGACCCAAGCCGCCAACGCCATTTCCTCGGCCAGCTCGTTCCAAGAAGTCGTGCGCGTCAGCTTAGAAGCAGCGTTACAAGTGGTGCGCGGGGCAGCAGCGGCGCTTTTGTTGCGCGACGAGGAAACGCCGGACACCTGAACGGTCGCCGCAGCGCTCGGCCCGTATGACGCACGCATGATCGAACGACGTGTCACCGTGGGGCAAGGCCTGGTTGGGAACGTGGTGACCACAGCAACCGCGCGCCTGGTGCGTGCGGCGGAACAAGAAACCCCGATACAAGCAGAGTATGCAACCGTTTACAGCACGCCCCCACGTTCGTTGATGCTCGTGCCGCTGATTGCCTTCGACGAGGTCATCGGCGTGCTGGAAGTGATCGACAAAGTGGACGGCGTTTTCGACGAACAAGACCTCGCAACCTTGACAAGCCTGGCCGGTTCAGCTGCCATCACGCTGGAAAACGCGCGCCTCTTCGAACAAACAAGCCGCCGTGTCACCGAACTTGGCACGCTGCTAGACGCCAGCGCCGCAGTGACTTCCACATTGGACTTCGGCGACATTTTGCAACGCATCGCGCGCCGATTGAGTGTGGCTTTGCAAGTGCAACGTGTGGTGATTGCAGATTGGCATCGGCACACCAACACCCTGATTGCGCTGGCCGAGGTGGTCAACGCCTATTGGCCGCCAGAAAGCGGCCCGCTGCGCCAAGCTGCTGAAATGCCCGTCGCGGTTTCGGTGGTGCGCTCTGGACATACCATCTTCCCCCATCTGGGCAACTACAGCACACGAAACGAAACCCAAGTGGAACGCAATCCGTCGGGGTTGATGGCGGTGGCCGGTTTTCCGTTGCGGATGCAGCAGCACGTGGTGGGTGTGCTGATGACTTACGGTGAGAACCCCCACAAGGGCCTTTCTCAGCCACAAGCGCAAGCGGTAGGTGAAGTGCTCGCACAATGGCAAAACATCGTCTCAGCCTACGATCCCGACGACTGGGCCTCTCGCCCGAATTTAACCGATCTGTGCCAGCGTATATTGCACACAGCAGACGTCCATTGGTGCAGCGTGTTTGCATGGCAGGCAGAAGGGGAACGTTTCCAATTGCTACGGGAAATGGGGCACGCGCTGTGGCTAGAACGTTCCGAACACGCATGGGCTATCGAGCAATACCCTTCTTTGCGCCAGGTGTTGGAACACGCCGACCCCCTCGTTTTGCGTCCGCATACGCTGGAGCATGACCCGCACACCCAAGCATATCTGCGCAATGTGGGCGGCTATGCTTGTTTGGTGGCACCGCTGCTCATTCGCGGGGAAGCAAGCGGGCTGGTGCAATTGATAGACACCGAACAAGAGGGGCGTGACTTCGACCGTGCGGAAATTTCACTGTGCCAGGGCATCGCCAACGTGGTGGGCAACGCGATGGAAAACGCGCAGCTTTACACCGCACAAGAACAGCGCGCCTCCGCCCTAGAGGCGGCCTACAAAGAGCTGCAAGAAGCCGATCAACTCAAAGACGATTTGCTACAAAATCTTTCCCACGAGCTGCGCACACCGCTCACGCACATTTTGGGCTATTTGCGCTTGATGTTAGACGGGGCGTTTGGAACGCTTTCTGCCGAACAGCGCCAGACGTTGGAGCTAGTGACCGGCAAAGCAGAACACTTGGCGCGCTTGGTCAAAGACATCGTTTCTGTGCAAGACACCAAAGCCTATAATCTCGTGCCCAAGCCGGTGGCGCTCGACCGTGTCATCGGCCATGCTGTGCGCACAATGACAGCCAAAGCCCGTTCCAAAAACATCCGCATTGTGCACCGTCTGCCCGCCGAACTCCCACCCGCGTACATCGATCCGGTGCGCATGGGTGAAGTCTTCGAGGAATTGTTGGAAAACGCGATCAAGTTCAGCCCCAGCGATACGCAAATCGAAGTGGTGTTGGAAGACCCGGGCGGGTTGATGTTGCACACGCGCGTTTGTGACCAGGGAATCGGCATTCCGCCGGAGGAACACGAAAAAATCTTCTGGCGTTTTTACCAGGTAGACGGCAGCACGACCCGACGTTATGGGGGAACAGGTTTGGGGTTGGCGATTGTGCACCAAGTGGTAGAAGGACACAACGGACGGATATGGGTGGAAAGCACCCCCGGGGCGGGCAGTTGCTTTCACCTGACGTTGCCCAAAGCAGAAGCCGCAACGGACACCGTCTAGCATTGGGGCCGAGAACCGAACACGCGCGACGTAAGTTGTGCTACGCCGCGCGTGTCCCTGTCGAGCGCGTTTCCGCGCGCTTTTATGCTTTTTCCGCTTGCTGCATCCCCAGCTCATAGCCGCGCTTCAGCGCCGTGATGTTGACTTCGTGCAGATGCGCTTTGCGCTCGCCGAGTTTTTCGATCAGCACGTGCTGCACGGTTTCCATCGCCACAATCGGACGCCGCGACAACAGCGCGCCGAAAAGCAGCATATTGGCAACCCGTGCCGAACCCAGATCACCGGCCAACGTGGTGGCGGGCAACTGCACAATTTCGATGTCTGCGCGTTCGGGTTGGCGCAAAATCATCGAGTTATTGATGATGAAAAGCCCCCCTTCTCGCACCATCGGTTCGTACTTTTCCATCGAAGGGTTGTTGAAGGCCACTGCCACGCTCGGATGTTTGCACACCGGCGAACCAATCGGCTCGTCGCTGACGACCACCGTGCAATTGGCCGTGCCGCCGCGCATTTCCGGCCCGTAGGAAGGAATCCACGTCACGTGTTTGCCTTCTGCCAGCGCTGTATAGGCCAGCAACTGCCCTGCGAAAAGCACACCTTGTCCGCCAAAACCCGCGAAGATCAGTTCTTCATGCATCAGTTGCTCACCTCCGCTTCGCCAATGCGCGCACTTCGTCGCTGACCTTGAAGTCACCCAGCGGATAGTAGGGGATCATGTGGTCTTCCAACCACTGCATCGCTTCCGGCGGGGTCATCTTCCAACCAGTGGGACACACCGAAAGTAGCTCCACCATAGAAAAACCCAGCCCTTCCATTTGTGTCTGAAAAGCCAGCTTGATCGCTTTCTTGGCACGGTTGATCTCTTTGACATTGTGCAGCGAACGCCGCACGATGTAAGCCGCGCCGGGTGTGTGCGCCAACAACTCGGACATGCGCACCGGATAGCCCGCCAGCGACACGTTACGTCCTCCGGGTGTGGAAGTTGTCACCTGGTCGGGGAGCGTCGTAGGGGCCATCTGTCCACCGGTCATGCCATAGATGGCATTGTTGATGAAGATGGTGGTGATCTTCTCACCTCGCACGGCCACATGCACAATCTCCGCCGTGCCAATGGCGGCGAGATCGCCGTCACCCTGGTACGTAAAGACGATATGGTCCGGCAACACGCGCTTGATGCCCGTTGCCATCGCGGGCGCGCGTCCATGTGCTGCTTCTGTGCCGTCCACGTTGAAGTATTCATAAGCGAAGACTGCGCATCCCACCGGCGCTACGCCGATGGTGCGTTCGCGTATTCCCAACTCGTCCAACACCTCTGCAATCAAACGGTGCGCGACGCCATGCGTGCAGCCCGGGCAGTAGTGCGTTTCGATGTCGAGCAGGGATTCCGGACGTTTGTAGATCAGTTTTTCTTCCATCACTGCGGTTGCCATAACTTCTCTCCTATCCCCCACTGGCCGGCAATTTGTCGTAGAGATCGTGGATCGCGTCGAAGATCTCTTCCGGCACCGGTACGACGCCGCCCATGCGTCCGTAGAACGAAACCGGCGCGCGCCCTTCTACCACCAACCGCACATCGTCCACCATTTGGCCGGCGTTCATTTCCACCACCAAGAAGGCTTCCGCCTGTTCGGTCAGCGCGCCCAGCCGCTTTTCGGGGAACGGCCAAAGCGTGATCGGGCGGAACATGCCCACTTTCATCCCCGCATCGCGCGCGCGCTTGACGGCGCTTTGGGCCACACGCCCTGCCGTGCCATAGCCGACCACGATCAAACGAGCGTCTTCTGTCCACATTTCCAACTGACGCTGTTCGTTTTCCTGAATGCGCCGGAGCTTGGCTTGCAGGTGTTTATTGAAGGTCTCCAGCGGCTCGGCTTCCAGCGCCAGCGAAGCAATCGTATTCGGCGGGCGCCCCTTCGCGCCGGTCAGTGCCCAGTCCGGACGCTCTTTGCGCACAGGCTGCATAGGGGGCAACTCTGCCGGTTCCATCATCTGCCCGATCAGTCCATCCGCCACCACAAACACAATGTGACGGTATTTGTCGGCCAAGTCAAAAGCCAAACCCATTAAGTCTATAGCTTCTTGCACAGAAGCAGGCCCCAACACAATCGAGCGGTAGTTGCCGTGTCCGGCAGAGCGCGTAACTTGGAAATAGTCCGCTTGCGAGGGTTGGATGTTGCCCAGCCCAGGCCCGCCGCGCATCACGTCTACCACCACCACCGGCACTTCAGAACCGGCGATGTAGGAAAGCCCCTCCTGCATCAAGCTGATGCCCGGGCTAGACGATGAAGTCATCACCCGTGTTCCAGTACACGCCGCGCCGTAAACCATGTTGATCGCCGCGACTTCGCTTTCCGCTTGCAAAAAAGCGCGTCCCAGTTCCGGCATCCGCTTGGACATGTGCTCCAATAATTCTGTTTGCGGGGTGATGGGATAGCCGAAATACGCCTCCACGCCTGCGCGGATAGCCGCTTCGGCCAGTGCCACGTTGCCTTTGAGTAATTCTCGTGCCATAAGTTTTTTTCTCTCCTCCACTCGTGCCCAAGCCGCGTCTAAGCGTGAGCTTGCGCGCCTTGAGCTTTTGCGGGGACATAGCGATAAACGGTAATGCACACATCCGGGCAGGCCACCGCACACAGCGCACACCCCGTGCACTTGCCTTCGGGGTCAACCAGCATAGCGGGATAGTACCCCTTCTTATTGACGTGATCGGTTGCCATCTCGATCACGTTTTGGGGGCACGCCACCACACACAGCGTGCAGCCTTTGCAGTGTTCCTCGTTGATCTCAATACGCCCCTTTGCTGCCATATTTTGCTCCTTGTAAAGATAGATTGGCGATAAGGGTTAACGGACGAAAAAAACACCATCAGGTCATAGCTTGCTCCTATGCGGTCGGGGTTTCCGGCACAAACCAGCGCGGCACACGGTAGAGTTTTTCGGCGGCTTCGGCCAGTTCCGCACGGAACTTGGGATGCGCAATTTCCACCAGCGCCATAGCCCGCTCGCGGATAGTGCGTCCGTAAAGTTCCGCGACGCCGTACTCGGTGGCGATGTAGTGTACATCGTTGCGCGTGGTGACCACGCCCGCGCCTTTTTCCAACATAGGCACAATGCGGCTGATCTTGCCGCCGCGTGCCGTGCTGGGCATGGCAATGATGGGCATTCCGCCTTTGCTGCGCGCAGCCCCGCGCACGAAGTCCACTTGGCCGCCCACGCCGGAATACAAACGTGGGCCGATGCTGTCCGCGCACACCTGGCCGGTCAGATCAACTTGGATCGCTGAGTTGATCGAAACCATGCGGTCGTTCTTGGCGATGTTGAAAGGATCGTTGACGTATTCGGTGGGGTGCAGCTCCACAATCGGGTTGTCGTGGATGAAATCGTACAAACGGCGTGTGCCCAGCACAAAACCCGCGATGATCTTGCCCGGGTGGAACGTCTTGCGCTCGTTGGTGATCACGCCCGATTCCACCAGGTCAATCACGCCATCAGAAAACAGCTCGGTGTGGATGCCCAGATGCCGATGGTTGCTCAACTTGCGCAGCACGGCGTCGGGGATGCCTCCAATGCCCGTCTGCAACGTCGCACCGTCGGGAATGATCGCGGCCAAGTGGTTGGCAATGGCTTCTTGTTCCGGAAAGGGAACGGCCATGTGCACTTCCGGCAGCGGATAGTCCACTTCCACCACGTAATCCAGCTTGGAAACGTGGATGAAGCTATCCCCCAGCGTGCGCGGCATGTGCGGGTTGATCTCGGCGATCACGATCTTGGCACACTCGGCGGCGGTTTTGGTCACGCCAACTTCCACGCCATACGAGCAATAGCCGTTGCGGTCGGGCGGAGAAACTTGGATCAGCGCCACATCCAACGGCAGCCGCCCGCTGCGGAAAAGTTCGGGCATTTCGGACAAAAAAACGGGCGTGAAATCGGCACGCCCGTCGTTGACCGCTGCGCGGATATTGTCGCTGATAAAAAGCGAGTTGACGCGCAAATGCCCCTCGAGTTCCGGCTTGACGTACTCGGCCTCCCCAATGGTCAGCACTTGCACCAACGTCAGATTTTCCAACTCCATGGCGCGCGCTATCAAGGCGGGCATCAGCGTTTGCGGCACAGAGCAGTTGCCCGTTAGAAAGATACGAAAATCGGAACGCAAGGCGCGCATAGCTTCTTCCGGCGTCACGCGCTTGGGTTCGTATTGACTGAGCCAATCCGTCATGCTTGCTGTCTCTCCTATTATGCGGTAACGGCGACCTTTTAGAGCGCAGGTGTGCGCGTAGGGGTGCGCAGCGCCTCGATGGTTTGCGCCAGACGCTCGATCCCTTCCACGATGCGCGCTTCGTCCATGTTGGAATAGTTCAGCCGCGCGCACGGCGGCGGATTTTCGCCGACGAAGAAGGCATTGCCGGGCACGAAAGCCACATGGCGTTCGACAGCCGCTCGGAAAAGCGCCATAGCGTCCATCTCCGGCGGCAGATGCAACCACAAGAACAACCCTCCTTGCGGGTGCGTCCAGCGCAAATCGTCAGGCATAAAGCGTTCCAACGCCTCCAACATCACGTCGCGGCGCTTGCGGTAAACCTCGCGCAGCGTTTGGATGTGAGCGTCCAAGAAACCGTCGCGCGCGGTTTCGTAGATCATCATTTGCGCAAAG
This sequence comes from uncultured Anaerolineaceae bacterium, assembly GCA_964655405.1. Taxonomy (GTDB): domain Bacteria; phylum Chloroflexota; class Anaerolineae; order Aggregatilineales; family Aggregatilineaceae; genus JALSSH01. The sequence continues at coordinate 13,450 of CAZZNC010000007.1, forward strand.
GTGCTCGTGTGCAAATCGGCACCTTGTTTGAGCTGCACCATCTTGGCAATCACTTCCGGCGCGGCTACAACCCAGGCGATGCGCAACCCGGGCGCAAGAATCTTGGAAAATGTGCTCAAATAAATCACGTTGCCGTCATAGGTCCCGTTCGGAGCGCTGTTGTGTGCAGCGTCTATCGCGATCATCGGGGACAGATGTTCCCCTTCGTAGCGCAACGACCCATAGGGATCGTCTTCCACGATAGGCGTGCCCCACTCTGCCGCCAATTGCACAATGGCCTCGCGCCGCTGGGCACTGATCGTGACACCGGCGGGGTTTTGGAAATTCGGCAGCAAGTAAAGGAACTTCGGCCCCTGACGCAGCGCCTCCGGCAACAAGTCCACCTGGACGCCGTCGTGGTCTGCCAAAACGCCCACATATTGAGCCTGATAGGTGCTGAAAGCCTGGATAGCGCCCAAGTACGTCGGCTGTTCAACCAGGACGTGATCCCCCGGGTCAATCAACAACGCGCCCAGCAGCGAAAGCGCCTGTTGCGATCCAGACGTAATCAGTACGTTTTCCATCCCCACATGCACACCTTCACGGCGCAACCGTTCGGCAAGCAGTTCACGGAGGGGAAGATAGCCCTCGGTCGTGCTATATTGCAACGCTTTGGCGGCGTTTTGTTCCAACACGCGCTGAGACGCTTCTTGAAAGCGTTGAACGGGGAAATATTCGGCGGCGGGCAACCCACCGGCAAAAGAAATGACCTCAGGGCGTTGTGTCAGCTTCAGAAGTTCACGAATGAGCGAACTGGTGATACCTTGCGTGCGCAACGCATACCGCGAAGACCACAAAATTTTTTCCATGCAACCAATCCTTAAGCACTTGTAAGGAACACATTCACTTTCCCTTGCTATTTTAATTGTACAACATCGGGGCCAACGCTGCCCAAAATGGACTGCTATGGTTTGGTGATTGTGCCCCTCTCAACACAAAGCGCCCCTCAGTTCGGCGGGGCGCTCGTCGTAAGGCTGGGGAGGCAGGATTCGAACCTGCGAATGGCGGCTCCAAAGGCCGCTGCCTTAGCCACTTGGCGACTCCCCAACGTGCTCGCATTATAGCAAGCCTTCTCCAGCTCGACAAGACAAAATTTCCACGAAAAAACGGCTTGACAAGCGCTCTCCCCACCGCTAGAATGTTGGCTACCTTAACAAGTTGCTAACCTCATGAAAAAGCGAGGAACGGAAGCAGTAGGCCATCACCGCAGTGAGTTGGGAACGGTGCAAACCCAACGTCTGTGCCAACGGTGAGCACATCAGGCTGAACTCGTCCGGGAGCTGCGCGGCTGAAAAGCTCAGTAAGCCGCGACGGGGACGCCCGTTATCGCGTATCGAGTGGGTGGCAGAATACATGGGCCCATAGCTCAGCTGGGAGAGCGCCACAATGGCATTGTGGAGGTCAAGGGTTCGAGCCCCTTTGGGTCCACTCCCAATTATTTGCCAGTCAGCCACCAACCAGGGTGGTACCGCGGAGTCCTCTTCGTCCCTGAAACGTCAGGAGCACACGAAGAGGGCTTTTTGTTTGCCGCAACGACACAAGTCCACACGAAAGGAGGGCACCATGCAGCACCACCCCGCGCAACCGCACCAGAGGACGTTCCGCTGCCTTCTCGCGGCCCTCCCGCTTTCCCTAACACGCCTCGCCTGAAGACAGGCCATAGGCCTCGGCTCAGGCTTTTGATCGAACACAGACGCGGCGCAACACGCGCCCGCGCCGCACGCTTGACGTATGCCTTGACCGAAACATTGTTGGAGCCTTTCAGGAGTGCAAAAGCAGCGATGGCTGACCAAAAGCAGCACAAAAGCTACGATCCACAAACTGTCGAACCAAAATGGCAACAGCGCTGGGAACGTGATGAGCTGTACCGCTCGTTGGTGGACTGGGACAAACCCAAACACTACGCGCTAACCATGCTGCCCTACCCCAGCGGCGACCTGCACATCGGCCACTGGTACGCGATGGCCCCTTCGGACGCGCGCGCGCGTTGGATGCGGATGCGCGGCTATAACGTGCTCTTCCCAATGGGCTTTGATGCCTTCGGGCTGAATGCGGAGAACGCCGCCATCAAGCGCGGCATCCACCCCAAAACGTGGACCGAGCAGAACATGGCAAAGATGCGCGAGCAACTGCGCTCGATGGGCGCGATCTTCGACTGGGAGCGCGAGGCCGTCACCAGCCACCCCGAATACTACAAGTGGACGCAGTGGTTTTTCCTGCAATTCTACAAGCACGGCCTGGCCTACCGCGCGATGGGCCAAGTGGACTTTTGCCCCACGTGCAACACCACGCTGGCACGTGAGCAGGTGTGGGGCGACGACCGCCACTGTGAGCGTTGCGGCACGCCCGTGATCAAGAAGGAACTGGAGCAGTGGTTCTTCCGCATCACGGATTACGCCGACGAGCTGCTCGACCACAGCAAAACCAACTGGCCGGAGCGCGTCAAGACCATGCAAAAGAACTGGATCGGACGCAGCGAAGGCGCGCACGTGGTCTTCCGCACCGAGGGCAGCGACCCCATCGAAGTTTTCACCACCCGACCGGACACGCTCTGGGGCGCAACGTTCATGGTGCTGGCGCCGGAGCATCCGCTGGTGGAAAAGATCACCACTGACGAGCAACGTGCCGCCGTCGAGGCCTATGTGGCCGAAGCCGCGCGCAAAACCGAGATCGACCGCACGGCGGAGGGTAAGGAAAAAACCGGCGTCTTCACCGGCGCTTACGCCATCAACCCCGTGAACCAGGAGCGCATCCCGATCTGGATCGCGGACTACGTGCTGATCACCTACGGCAGTGGCGCGATTATGGCCGTGCCCGCCCACGACCAACGCGACTTCGAGTTTGCGCGCAAATATGGGCTGGAAGTGCGCGTGGTGATCAAGCCGGAGGACGCCGACCTAGACGGCGCGACCATGACCGAAGCCTACGAAGGTCCGGGCGTGATGGTCAACAGCGCGCAGTTCGACGGCACGCCCGCCACCGAAGCCAAAGGCCGCGCCAACCCCGCCATCAGCGCCGTGATCGAGTGGCTGGAAGAGCAGGGAATCGGCCACGAGGCGATCAACTACCGCCTGCACGACTGGCTGATCAGTCGCCAACGCTATTGGGGCGCACCGATCCCGATTGTCTATTGCGACAAGTGCGGCATCGTGCCCGTGCCGGAAGAGGACTTGCCGGTGATGTTGCCGGACGACGTGGACTTTATGCCCACCGGCGAAAGCCCGCTGAATTATCACGAGGGCTTTTTGAACACCACTTGCCCGCAGTGCGGCGGCCCCGCACGGCGCGAAACCGACACGATGGACACGTTCATGTGCTCATCGTGGTATCAATACCGCTACCTCAGCCCGCAATACGACGGCGGCCCCTTTGATCCCGAAGAAAGCGCATACTGGCTGCAAGTGGATCAGTACACCGGCGGCATCGAACACGCCACGATGCACCTGCTCTACACGCGCTTTTTCACCAAAGCTATGCGCGATTGCGGCATCTTCGAGCCAACGCACGAAGCAGCACTAGCGCACGGACGCAAGGAGATCGAGGAACTTTTCGACGAGCCGATGTTGGCGCTTTACAACCAGGGCATGATCTTGGGCGAGCCGCGCGACGGTGATTTGATCGTGGCCGAGGGCACGTGGGAAGGCAACACGCTCAAGGCGCGCACGGTGCACGTGGTGGAATCGCTGGAAGGCGTGCCCTCGCGCACCGAAACGCAAGCCGCCGGCGAGGTGATGCGCCGCGTGGAAACGTCGCTGAACATCCGCGCGATGAACGGCGACGAGTTCGTCATAAACACGGACGAGCAAACCGCGTTCGACATTCCAGGGATCGAGGGCAAAGCCAGCATCGAGCGCATCAAGCACCACTTGGAAGTCGAGAAGATGTCCAAGACGCAGGGCAATGTGGTGGCGCCGGATGCATTGGTCACCCAGTACGGGGCGGACACGGTGCGCGCATATCTGATGTTTGCCTTCCGTTGGGAACAAGGCGGCCCCTGGGATAGCAAAGGCATCCAAGGCGTGGTGCGCTGGCTCAACGACGTGTGGGACGTGGTGACGATGGGCGCGCCGCAAGGGACGCCGGACGCCGCCGCCGAACGCGCTTTGCGCCGCAAAGTGCACCAGGTGATCAAGAAAGTAGGCGACGGGCTGGAAGCGTTCAGCTTCAACACGGCGATTGCCGGCTTGATGGAGCTGAAGAACACATTGCAGGGGACGGCTCGCGCTGCCAACGTCAGCCGCGAGGCTTGGGACGAGGCTGTAAGCACGCTGTTGGTGCTGATGTCTCCCTTCACGCCGTACATCGCCGAAGAACTTTGGGAACGCATCAGCCACGAGTACAGCATACACGATCAAAGTTGGCCTCAGTACGATCCAGAGATCGCCAAAGAGGAAGAAATTACGCTCGTGGTGATGGTCAACGGCAAGGTGCGCGACCGGCTGCAAGTGCCCGCCGACATCAGCGACGGGGACGCCAAACGCCTGGCGCTGGCCGCAGAAGGCGCGCAACGCCACCTGAACGGCAAAGAACCCAAGCGCGTGATCTACGTCGCCAAGCGCGGCATGGTTAACATCGTCGCTTAAACTTTGCGCGCCGCACCATCGGCAATTTTCAGGCGTGAGACGGACACTTTAACGTCCCTCTCACGCCTGTTGTTTTGTGTGCATGTCGCGCAGCTCAGCAACACACCCAACGCAATGCTATAATGGCGCTAGCGTTCGTTTTTGAGTGTGAAAGCACCCCGCCAATGGACTACACGCCTCTTCACCGTCGCCGTTTTCGTCTCACACGCCGCAGCTGCTTGATGTTGGTTGCCGAGCTGGCCGTGCTGAGCTTTGCCCTGTGGCGGTTGTGGGCGTTTTACGCGCCCCACGACGACCCAACGGCTGCCGTCACGCTGGCCGCACCGCTGCCAACTCCCGTGCGCAACGTGTTGCCCACGCCCACGCCGGACAATTCCACGCCGCCGCGTTTTATCACTTTTCCCAGCGCCTCAATGAGCGCGCCGGTCATTCCGGCGGGGCGAGTCGGTGGAACATGGGAAACGCGCCACCTGGGGAACTCGGTGGGGCATCTGGTAGGCACAAGTTGGCTGGACGATCCAGGCGGCAACATTGTTTTGGCGGGACACGTGGAAAGCTACACCGGCGAACCCGGCCCCTTCGCTTACCTCTTTGAAGCGCAAATCGGCGATGTGGTCGTGCTCACCGACGGAGATCGCGAGCAGCTTTACCACGTGACCGAAATCGAGCGTGTGGCGCCGGACGATGTTTCTTGGCTGGCCCAAGACGGACGCCCCCGTCTGACGTTGATCACGTGCACAGATTGGGATTGGGAGCTAAAAGCGTATCACGGGCGGCTGATTGTGATCGCCGAGCCGCTCGCCACCCAAGCCCCCTAGCAACATTACGCGGGACGCACTCGTCGGAATACGTCCCGCGCTCGTAGCCTGCACAAGAGCCAACGTCAATTCAAGGTATCGTTGGTCATCGGTGGCACCAGTTCGCGCGCAAATTGCACGCTGTGAACGTCACTATCCGCGCTCACGGTCAGCGGCACAACCAGCGTGGAACGATCCACGAAGCACAAAATCTCTTCGACCGCCTCACACCAATAAACCGTCAGGTTCAATGTCAATTCAGTTTGCCCCTCGGCAAAGGTGGCCGGAATCTCCACCGGCAGATGCGGCTTGACCTCCCGATAGGTGCGGTAATCGTCGGGAATTTGCACCAACGGGTTGTCCTCCCAAATCGCGGTGAAAGGCGCTGCGTTGTTGAGCTTGTAGCCCTCCGGTATATGGGCGTCAAGCAAGATCGTGCCCTCGCCCACCCCGACCGTTTGCGCGGCCTGCAAGATAGCGCCTTCCGGCAACTCAGGGGACGCGCTGGCGGCGGGGTTCTCGGTGGGGGTAGCGACGGGCGCTTCACCGGTCAAACGCGCCACGTTCGGGAACGTGACGGTGCTCACCGTGTCGTTTGCCAAGTCAACAACGCGGATGGCGTGGTTGTTGGTGTCCGCCACGTAGAGCTTGCCATCGGCGTAATCCACGCCTCCGGGTTCGTAAAATTGCGCGCTCGCCCCGTCCCCGTCCGCCAAATCCGACTCACCGGTGCCCGCCAACGTCACACTTTCGCGCGTGGCGGGGTCAATGCGCTTGATCTTGTGGTTGTACGTGTCTGCAATGTACACCATGCCGCCATCGCCCACCGCGATCCCTTGCACGTGTTGCAACAATGCTTCCCCCCCCACGCCGTCGCGGTCGCCGAAGTCAAAAAGTCCCGTGCCGACGATGGTTTCG